>WRNH01000045.1 GCA_009776745.1 Endomicrobiia bacterium
CTCATTTTATGATTCTGTATTTACTTTTGAAAGTTCAGGTGATATTACTTTTTCTTACAATATGGCTCGCGGGTACAGTAGGCTTATCTCTGGCTCTCCCGATGGTCCTGGCCACGGCGGAGCGATTTATTCTCGCTATTCTACAAATTCTTTTGCCAGCTTTGGTAATATTACTTTCTTGGCGAATACGGTTTACGGGTACGGTTTTCAAGAAGCTACCGCGGGCGGAGCGATTTATTCTATCTATTCTACAAATTCTTTTACCAGCTTTAGTAATATAGCTTTTTCTTCAAATATAGCTTATGGGTATAGCGCTGATTGGGGACCTGGAAGTGTTAGCTATGGAGGAGCGATTTTCTCTCGTGATTCTACAAATTCTTTTGTCAGTTCCGGTGATATTGTTTTCTCTTGGAATATAGCTCATGTGCACAACTATGTCGATATCAGCGCCGCTGTCAGTGGAGGAGCGATTTACTCTGACAATTCTACAAACTCTTTTGACAGCTCCGGGAATATTAGTTTTACAAACAACTCGGTATCAGCCTCCGCACTTGTTTTCGGCTATGGAGGAGCGATTTACTCCGCAAGTTCTATATTTACTTTCAAAAGTTCAGAGGATATTAATTTTACAAACAATTCAAGCAATTCAAACTTAAGTTTAATTTACTCAATTGATTCTGCCTTTGGAGGAGCGATTTACTCCGCTTATGATTCTGTATTTACTTTTGACAGTTCCGTGGATATTAATTTTACAAGCAACTCGGCCTCCGGCGGCTATTATGGTTATGGTGGAGCGATTTACTCCTTTAACGGTAATCTACTCACTTTTGCAAGTTTGGGAAATATTACTTTCTCAAATAACATGGCAGGCGGAACAACTAGCGGTATAGGCGGCGCGGTATATGCGCAAGATTCTATGATGGCATTTAGCGCCGATGCATTGAAATTTGAAAATAATACCGCAAGCAGTTTGGGCGGCGCTTTTTATATAGCAGGCGCAAGTTCGGTAAGTTTCAATGCTTTAAACTCGGATATGAATATAGTTTTTAAAGATAACTATGCAAATGGACAATTAAACGATATATATTTAGATATTTACAACAGCAGTTCTGCCGTGTTGAATTTTAATGCCGTCGGAGGAGACATAATATTAGCAAACGGGATAAGAGTGGACGGCGACGGAAGCGGGACTGTAAACAAAACCGGAAACGGGAATTTAATATTAAGCGGGGAAACAATAATAGAGAACGCGGCATTTAATATAACCGGCGGCGACATAATAATGCTTGCGGACGCGGCATATAAAGGGGATATGCTGAAGCTTGAAAATACAAGCAGATTGGATATGCACAACGGAACGTTAAATACCGTGGATGTAACCGGCAATTTTGAGAGCAAAAAAGGTCTTATAATGGACATATTTTATAACAAGAGTAATGACAAAATAACGGCGACAACAGCGGATATAGGCGGGGATATATGTATATTTGCGGAAGTGGGGACATATGATAATGAAGAGTTTAACCTGATAATAACAAACGGAGAATGGAATTTAACGGGAGAGTTTGCAAACAGTTGGATAAACGATGATGCTTTAAGCTATGAACTGAAATATGTAAACGGAACAGTGAAGCTTATAGTATACGGGATGAGCGTGACGCATTTCGGATTATTAAAGTCGTTAACATATAATCAAAAAGAAACGGCAAGAGTGTTTGACAAAATATCAGAGACCCCCGGAGCATATAGAGCAATATTATCGCAGATGAGAGATAAGCAAAACGCCGGAGAAATAGCTGAAGTAAAAGATTTCTTGTCGCAGACATCGGGATATTTTCTTGCTAATGTGATAAGGAATATGGCGGCGGACAGCCCGAACAATGAAGTGTATGACAAGATAAGAAATCACGTTGAAGAAAAAGAGACAAACAACGGATTATGGGTGCAAATGAAAGGCGGAATAGAAAGATTTAAGAGCGATGAAAATTCTTTGGAAGATTACAGAGACCTATCAATGGGAGTGATGTTTGGATTTGACAGATTTTTATCGGAAAAGTTAGCGGACGGCGACATTATGTGGGGAGTATACGGAAGAATAAACAAAGACTATATAGAGCAGGGAAAACATAAAGCGGACGGCAACAAAAACGGGTTGGGCGTGTATGGAGGATATATAAGGGAAGAATGGGAATTAAAAGCAATGCTGCTTGGAAGTTATGACAAATTCAGTACGGAAAGAGCGGTGATGGGAGAGACGGCAAAAGCGGATATAAATGCAATTACGGTGAGTGCGGACGCGGAAGCGGCGTTAAGAATAAAATTGACGGAAGACGTGAAGCTGAAACCGTATTTTGGAATGGAGTTAGAAAACACGATGTACGGAGGATTTAAGGAAAGAGGGGCGGATATATATAATTTGGATGTAAAAGACGGGAGTTATTTGAGGAGCGCAGCAAGGATCGGAGCAGGAGTAGACTATGAAAAAGATATATGGGTATGGTATGCTAATGTGGAAGGAAAATACAAGATGGAAGGAGTTAATTCTGAGATAGAGACTAAGTTTGAGAATACTGGGTTTAACTTTAACAGCAGAGGAACGGAAGAAGGAAAGATAGAGATAGGAATCGGAGCAGGAGCGGAAGTTGAAGTAGCGCTGAATTGGAAAGTATTTGCAAACGCTAAATATTATGCCGGAGAAAGATATGAAAATTTGTACGGCAATGCGGGCGTGAGATATATGTTTGGAAATAAAAAGAGGCTTCCTAATGAAGACGCAGAAAAGCAATATAATAAAGCCCAAAAGTTATACAACAAAGGCGAATATTTGCGCGCGACGGATATGCTTTCCGAAATAATTGCGTCCCAGCCTGATTTTGAACCGTCCAAGCGTTTGCATACAAAGATACAGGATGAAATGAATAAGACAGCAGCGTCAAGAGAAGAGGCTGATTTTTCTAAAGTCACGTATGCCAAAGGATATTGCGCATATTATAAAGCCGAATATAATGCTGCTATAAAGGAATGGGCAAAGCATATTGAGTTTGCGGGAATAAACAATGAAATAAGCGAGTATATGAAAAAAGTAAACAATATGCTGAAATTCAGAGATTTTATAAACCGCGAAGCAGAGCTTGACGCAAAGGCTGAAGAAATGCTTGATGCGGGAATAGAAAAATATAATGCGTCAAAATGGATGCTGTGCATTAAAGATATGGAAGCATTGCAGAAATTCGTAACGGAAAATAAATTTGCGGGGACGGAAGAATATTATAATAAAGCAAAAGAATATATAACTCTGTCGGCAAACGAACTTGCTAAAGCGATGAAGACGGAGAAAAAAGCAACAAGTAAACCTAAAGAGCCCGAACCGCAGGCAGTTGAAGAAAAACAGCCTGAGATAGACGAAGCGGAAGCAGATAAAAAATACAATGAAGGATTAGTTTTATACGCGCAAGGCAAATATTTGGAAGCCGAACGTACATGGGAACTGACGTTGAGATTAAACCCAAATCATCAAAAAGCAAAAATAGCGCTTTCAAAAATACGCAGCAGCGGGCAATTTGAATAAAGAGTGGAGGGTGGAGTTGCGAACGACAAAGATAAAACGGTCTGAGTTCCTCTATGCATCCATGCGTCGCCGTTCATCGTAATTGCCGTTAAAAAAGGGGTTGTTATGAAGAAAATTATTATTCTTGTTTTTGTTTTTTGTACCGGATTTATCATGAAAGCGTATGCGCAGGAAATTCACGTTTCTTCGTTTTCTTATTTTCAAACTCTTTATCAATCCGCAGGTTCAAAAACAATCGTATTGGACGACAATATAATTTTTACGGATAGTTTAGGCAATATGGGCGGAGATTTGTATATAAACGGCAGCGGGATGTATTTGGGCACTGACAGCGGTACAAAATATAGCGGGTTTAATTTATCCGCAGGGCAAACTCTTACGCTTGACGATGTCTCTGAAATAAGGGGCACAAATCGGGCTATAAGAACATCAAATTCAACCGTAGATATTTTAAACGGAATATCGTTTTATAATAATACTTGCAATGGTAACGGCGGAGCGATATACAACACTGATAATAGTTTAATAAATTTTGAAATGTCATCGGGAGATAAAATAACATTCAGCAGCAATATGGCCTCCAGCGGCTATTATGGTTATGGCGGAGCGATATACAATTATAATTCAGCAATGACTTTTACAAACGGCGATATAATGTTTATTGGAAATAGTGCTATGGGTGTATATGTCAGTGGCGGAGCAATATACAATTATAATTCAACAATGACTTTCCAGAACTGCGATATAATGTTTATGGGAAATAGCAGCGCTGGCACTGGCGGAGCAATACACAACACTGATAATAGTTTAATAAATTTTGAAATGTCATCGGGAGATAAAATAGCATTCAGCAGCAATACGGCAAATCGCGGCGGAGCAATATGTAATGGTAGTAATTCGATAGTGACTTTCAAAAACGGCGACATAATGTTTATCGGGAATAATGCAGCAAGTGAGGGAGGCGCTATATATAGCACCAGCGGTCAGATAAATTTTGAGATGTCTTCGGGAAACAAAATAATATTCAGCAGCAATACGACAGATTACTATGGCGGAGCGATATGCAACATAAGTAACAGTTTAATAAATTTTGAAATGTCTTACGGTAACAAAATAACATTTAGCAGTAATACGGCAGATTACTATGGCGGAGCGATATACAATTATTATAATTCAGCAATGACTTTTACAAACGGCGATATAATGTTTATTGAAAATAATGCAATGATGTCCGGTGGGGCGATATACAATTCTAACAATTCAACAATTTCATTTGCTGACAGTAGTATAACATTCAGCAGCAATACGGCAGATTACTATGGCGGAGCGATATACAATTATAATTCAGCAATGACTTTTACAGACGGCGATATAATGTTTATTGAAAATAATGCAATGATGTCCGGTGGGGCGATATATAATACGGGTAACGGGAATATTAATTTTACAAACAGTGATGTAATTTTCAGCAGCAATACGGCAGATTACTATGGCGGAGCGATATACAATTATAATTCAGCAATGACTTTTACAGACGGTGATATTACATTTGACGGTAATGTTGCAACGAGTTTAGGCGGAGCGATATATAATACGGGTAACGGGAATATTAATTTTACAAACAGTGATGTAATTTTCAGCAGCAATACGGCAAATCGTGGCGGAGCGATATATAACGCAAACAATTCATTTATAGACTTTGCTTCGTTAAAAGTAAATTTCATAAATAATACTGTGGGAAGCAGCGGTGGAGCGGTATATAATGAAGGAGCAATTATCAATTTTACAGACAGCTTTGTGAAAATTGAAAATAATAAATCAACGGTAACTAACAGCTATATCTATAGCGGGGCAATATATAATACGAACAGCGGAAATATTAATTTTATGGATAGCGATGTAATTTTTAGTAGCAATACGGCACTTTCAGGCTACGGCGGAGCTATATTAAATAGTGGTGGTTCAACAATGACCTTCAGAAACGGTGATATAACATTTAACGGCAATGTGGCGTGGTGGGGTGGAGCGATATACAATACCATCAGCTTGATAAATTTCAAAATGTCTGCGGGAGACAAAATAACTTTTAGCAGTAATATGGCATATATCGGAGGAGCTATATACAATTATGACAATTCAACAATGACTTTTACAGACGGTGATATTACATTTGACGGTAATGTTGCAACGAGTTTAGGCGGAGTGATATATAACGCAAACAATTCATTTATAGACTTTGCTTCGTTAAAAGTAAATTTCATAAATAATACTGTGGGAAGCAGCGGCGGCGCGATATATAATGACGGAGCGATTATCAATTTTACCGACAGCTTTGTAAAATTTGAAAATAATAAATCAACGGTAACTAACAGCTATGGCGGGGCAATATACAATGTAAATAATTCGACAATAACCTTCAGAAACGGCGATATAACATTTGATAGTAATGAGGGGAGATTGGGCGGAGGAGCAATATATAATACGGACAATTCACTGATAGATTTTGTTTCGTCAACAATAAGTTTCGTAAATAATAACAACACTACGGGAAGCAGCGGAGGGGCGATATATAATTACGGAGCAATTATCAATTTTACCGACAGTCTTGTGAAATTTGAGAATAATAGAAGGGCAATATACAATTTAAATAGTTTAATAAATTTTGAAATGTCTTCCGGAGATAAAATAATATTTAGCAGCAATACAGCAACATATTCCGGCGGAGCGATAGTCAATGGTGGCGGTTCAACAATGACCTTCAGAAACGGCGATATAATGTTTATCGGAAATAATGCAAATACTTCCTCGCCAGGTCAAGGTACTGATGGCGGCGGAGCGATATCTAATGTCGGCTATAGCCGGATAAATTTTGAGATGTCTTCCGGAGATAAAATAATATTTAGCAGCAATACGGCACTTTCAGGCTACGGCGGAGCTATATTCAATTCTATCAGTTCAACGACCTTCAGAAACGGTGATATAACATTTAACGGCAATGTGGCGTGGTGGGGTGGGGCGATATATAATGGCGGTAGTCAGATAAATTTTGAAATGTCATCAGGAGATACAATAACATTCAGCAGCAATACGGCAGTTTCAGGCTACGGCGGAGCTATATTCAATTACTTTGGTTCAGGAATAACCTTCAGAAGCGGAGATCTAATGTTTGTCGGCAATACGGCAGTTTCAGGCCACGGCGGAGCGATATACAACTATGGCTATGGCAGCGATTTAATAAATTTTGAAATGTCTTCGGTGGACAAAATAACTTTCAGCAGCAATACGGCAATGAGAGGCGGGGCGATATACAGTGGTGTTGCAACAATGGCCTTCAGAAACGGAGAAATATCGTTTATCAAAAATATGGCGTCAATATCAGGAGGAGCGATATTTAATTATAACTCAACAATGACATTCACAAACGGGGATGTGACGTTTAACGGCAATGTTGCGGCAAGTTCCGGAGGGGCGGTATTTAATTCAAGGAATGCACTGATAGACTTCACTTCGTCAGCAGTAAATTTTGTAAACAATACTGCGGGAAGCTCCGGAGGAGCGGTATATAATGACGGAGCAATTATCAATTTTACAGACAGCTTTGTGAAATTTGAAAATAATAAATCAACGGGAGCTAACATCTATGGCGGGGCAATATATAATACGAACAGCGGAAATATTAATTTTATGGATAGCGATGTAATTTTTAGCAGCAATACGGCGAGAATTTACGGTGGAGCGATATACAACACTGATAATAGTTTAATAAATTTTGAAATGTCATCGGGAGACAAAATAACATTCAACAGCAATACGGCAAATCGCGGCGGAGCAATTTACAATTACGATTCAACAATAACCTTCAGAAACGGCAATGTAATGTTTATCGGAAACAGTACTTTGGATTATACAAACAGCGCGGGCGGAGCGATTTACAATTCTAATAGTTTGATAAATTTTGAAATGTCTTCCGGAGACAAAATAACTTTTAGCAGCAATACAGCAGGCGGGTACGCTCCCGGAAGCGGTGGAGCAATATACAATACTAGCGGTTCAACAATAACATTCAGAAACGGTGATATAACATTTAGCGGAAACAGTATTGTAAGTTCTGGCAATGGAGGAGCGATTTACAATTTGAATAGTTTGATATTTTTTGAAATGTCTTCCGGAGATAAAATAATATTCAGCAGCAATACGGCATATACCGGCGGGGCAATATATAATGATACTTATTCAACAGTGACTTTCCAAAACGGCGATATAATGTTTACCGAAAATAGAGCAGGTGCCGGCGGAGCGATTTACAATTCTAATAGTTTGATAAATTTTGAGATGTCTTCCGGAGATGTAATAATCTTTAGTAACAATACAGCAAACCTAGGAGGAGCTATATACAATTCTTATAATTCAACAATAACCTTCACAAACGGCGATATGATGTTTATCGGAAATAGTGCAAGTAATTACGGCGGAGCGATATATACGAGAAGTGCAATAAATTTTAATGCTTTAAATTCTGATATGGGTATAATTTTTAAAGAGAACTATGCAAACGGTCAATTAAACGATATATATTTGAGCGGCAGTTCTGCGGTGTTAAATTTTAACGCAATCGACGGAGATATAATATTAAAAAACGGAATAAGAGTAGACGGTGACGGAAGCGGGATTACAAACAAAACCGGAACAGGGAATTTAATATTGGGCGGGACTAATGAGATATGGGGTGATTTCAATATAACCGGCGGGGACATAATAATGCTTGCGGACGCGACATATGAAGGGAAAGCGCTGGAGCTTGGAAATGCAAGTGCGCTGGACATGCATAATTATACGGTAAACACCGTAAACGTATCCGGTAATTTTGAAAGCAAGAATAATCTGATAATGGACATATTTTATGATGGGAGTAATGATAGTATAACGGCAGCGACAGCTGATTTAGGCGGAAATATAGATATATTTGTGGAAGTGGGGACATATGATGAACAGCCGTTTGAATTGATAATAACCGGCGGGGTTTTGACCAGTACGTTTACAAGCAGTTGGATAAGCGATAATGCTTTAAATTATGAACTGAAGTATGACGGCGGAATAGTAAAGCTTATATTAGACGGGATGAGCGTGACACATTTCAAAGAATTAAGCAAGCTGACATATAATCAAAAAGAGACGGCAAAAACGTTTGATAAAATATCGGAAACTCCCGGAGCATGGAGAAAAATATTGACTGTGATGAGGGACAAACAAAATGCCGGAGAAACAGAGGAAATAAAAGATTTCTTGTCGCAGACATCGGGATATTTTTTAGCTAATGTGATAAGGAACATGGCGGCGGACAGCCCGAATAATGAAGTGTATGATAAAATCAGAGGCGAGGATGCGGAGATGCAGGGAGGCGAAGAAAATAAGACGAACAGTGGGTTGTGGGTGCAGATGAAGGGTGGGGTAGAAAGGTTTAAGAGTGATGAGAATTCTTCTGAGGATTATAAAGATGCGTCGATGGGAGTGATGTTTGGGTTTGACAGGTTTTTGGCTAAGAAATTATCGGGCGGGGACGTGATGTGGGGAATATACGGAAGAATAAACAAAGATAATATAGAGCAGGGAAAACATAAAGCGGACGGGAATAAGAATGGATTAGGCGTGTATGGAGGATATATAAGAGACGGTTGGGAATTAAAGACAATGCTGCTTGGAAGTTATGATAAGTTTAATACGGAAAGAGTGACATATTCAGGAGATATAGCAAAAGCAGATATAAGCGCGATGACAATAAGCGTGGACATTGAAGGAGCATTGAGAATAGTCTTGACGGAAGACGTGAAGCTAAAGCCTTATGCAGGAATAGAGTTAGCTAACACGATGTATGGAGGTTTTAAAGAAAGAGGGGCAGACATATATAATTTAGATGTACACGGAGGAAGCTATTTAAGAAACGCGGCGAGAGTCGGAGCGGGAGTGGATTATGAAAAAGAAATATGGATATTGTATGCGAATGTTGAAGGGAAATATAAGATAGCAGGGGCTACTTCTGAAATAGAGAGCAAATTTGAAAATACGGGAGTGAATTTTCAAAGCAGAGGGACGGAAGAAGGAAAAATAGAAATAGGAATAGGAGCCGGAGCGGAAGCAGCGATAGCGCAAAATTGGAAGATATTTGTAAACGGAAAATATTATGCGGGCGAAAGATACGAAAATTTGTACGGTAATGCCGGCATAAGGTATATGTTCTCAGATAAAAAGAGACTGCCTAATAAAGAAGCGGAAAAGAAATATAATAAAGCTAAAAAGCTGTACAACAAAGGCGAATATTTACGAGCGACGGATATGCTTGCCGAAATGACAGCGTCTTATCCAGATATTGAATCATCCAAGCGTTTGCATACAAAAATACAGGATGAAATGAATAAGATTGCGGCTGCAAGACAAGATGCGGATTTTTCTAAGATTACATATGCCAAAGGATATTGCGCTTATTACCAAGCCGAATACAATGAGGCTTTGAAAGAATGGAGGAAGTATTTTGAGTTTGCCGGAGCTAATAATGAAATAAAAGAGTATATGGATAAAGTAAACAGCGGACTGCAGCTTAAAAAGCTTGTTGAACGCGAAACGGAACTGGAAACAAAGGCAAATGAAATGCTTAATGCCGGAATAGAAAAATATAATGCGTCAAAATGGGTGGAGTGCATTAAAGATATGGAAGCTTTACAGAAGTTTGTGACGGAAAGCAAATTTTCAGGTACGGAAGAATACAATAATAAAGCCAAAGAATATATAACTCTGTCGGCAAACGAACTGGCTAAAGCGATGAAGACGGAAAAGAAAAAAGAAATCAAACCTAAAGAGCCTGAAATTAAGGTTGTTGAGACGAAAGTTGAAATTGACGAAGCGGCCGCAGAAAAGAAATACAATGAAGGATTAGTTTTATACGCGCAGGGAAAATATTTAGAAGCGGAACGCACGTGGGAATTGACATTAAGGCTAAACCCAAATCATAAAAAAGCCAAAATAGCGCTTTCAAAAATACGCACTAAAGACAATTAACGATAAAGGCTAATAAGGGTCAGAGGGACGGAAGAGTTGAGGGTCAGGGGGACGGAGGAATTGACCACGCTGTTTGTGGTAAATTGCTCCGTCCCTCTGACACGTTGCGACCACATTAGAATCAAGAGTGAAAAGTGAAGAGTGGAGAGTGAAGATACGAAAAAGGCGATAACGGCGGCAACTCAGAAGCTCAGCAGCTTGGAAGTTTGGTAACGTAGTAATTGACAAGAAAAGAAGGTAAATTGGGTTTCTCTAAAAACCCAATAATTCTGTCATACCCGAGCGTCTCTATCGGGTATCTGCAGTTCTTTGTCGTAGATAAGGATAGGGTGCTCACATCTCGCACCCGCCGCAAGACATGCGCTCCTTATTCGTCGCGCTGCGGCTGGCAGATTCCCGATAGAAACACTCGGGAATGACAAACAAGGGGGGGGAGATGTCAATTGGTTTTCCCGAATAACCTCCCCACATGTCATTCCCGAAGGTCGTTATCGGGAATCCATTTTCACTAAACCTATTGGGTCAACTCCTCCGTCCCCCTGACCCATTGGTGCCTTGACCGATGTTCCCAAAAAAAGTAAAATGAAATCGTCTAAAAAGGTAAAATAAAACGCCCAAAAAAAGTAAAATGTTTTTTTTAATTAACAGAGCTTATGTTAATTTACTGACAGAAACCGATATAATCAGGGTGTCAAATGTTAAAAGAGACCCTGTCAAAGTCAAAAGTCAGAGGTTTGTTAAAATCGCTTGCAAGAAATACCTCTACTCTGGTAGAAAACGCCACCATTTTCAAAGATATAAAAGTCATGTCGACCTCATGTGTCACCCTGAACTTGTTTCAGGGTCTGGTATTTTTGTTTTCACGACTATATACTGAAACGGTGTAATACGGGATTCAGGATGACACATTCTGCGAAATGCTGATTTTTATGGTTTTTTGAGAAATCCGATTGCCCAGGGGCATAAAATGAAAAGAACGTATTTGTATGATGAGCATGTGAAACTTGGAGCTAAGTTCACTGAATTCGGCGGGCGGGAAATGCCGGTGCAGTATTCTTCCGTTATTGATGAGCATAATGCGGTAAGGACAAATTGCGGGGTTTTTGATACTTCGCATATGGGGACTTTTATTGTTTCCGGCAATGGCAGCGGCGATTTTTTGAATAAAGTTACCGTAGGCAGTATGAAAAATCTTGCCGTAAACAAAGCTAAGTATTCGATGATACTGAACGAAAACGGCGGGATCAAAGACGATATAATAGTTTACAACTTTGGAAATGAGTATATGACGGTTGTAAATGCCGGAAATTTGGATAAAGATTGGGAATGGCTTAATAAATTTAAATCTGCTGACGTCGAATTAAAAAACATAAGTCCAGAAATATGTCTTTTGGCTTTGCAGGGGCCGAAGGCTGCGGATATATTGCAGGGTTTATCTGAAACCGATATTAAAAGCATGAAATATTTTACGTGTTCGCAGTTTAAGTTAAAAGATATCCAAGCTGATTTTTGCCGCGTTGCAAGAACAGGTTATACGGGAGAGGACGGTTTTGAAATTTTGATTTCAAAAAATCAGGCGGCTGCTTTGTGGGAAAAATTTATTTCCGCCGGAGTAAAACCGTGCGGGCTCGGTTGCCGCGATACTTTAAGGCTTGAGGCCTGCATGCCTCTGCACGGCCATGAGATAGATGAAAATATAAACCCTATTGACGCGGGCTTTGAAAAAATTATATACTGGGATAACAATTTTGTAGGCAAAGAGAAACTTTTGGAGATAAAAAATGCTCCTTTAAGAAAGCTCGCTGCTTTTGAATGTACCGGCGGCATAGCAAGAAACGGCAATAAAGTTTTTTGCGGCGGCAAAGAAATCGGATATGTAACAAGCGGCACATTTTCTCCGACTTTAAGAAAAGCCATAGGCTTGGCATTAATAGATTTTAATGTAAATGAAAATGAATTTGAAATAGAAATTCATAATAACAAAAGAAAAGCGGCGGTCGTCAATAAACCGTTTTATAAAAGACAAAGTGAAAAGTGAAGATAATGAGTTTTTGCTTTGCAAAAACATATACTAGGTTTTCGCAACGCGAAAACACAATATTTTCACTCTTCACTCTCCACTCTTCACTTTGTCGTTAAAAAGGGGCACAATGAAAAAATTAATTTTTATTCCTGTTTTGTTTGTAGTGACTTTAGCGTATGCGCAGAAAACCGCCGTGCCTGTGCCTGAAAAAGCCGAAAAGATGGTTGAAATATCCGTTGAAGTAACGGAAATAAATGAAAATAAATCCATAGAGCTTGGCATTGAATGGCCGAGCAGGATTAGCGCCGGCGAAGCAACGCACTATATTATTGACGGAAAGGAAGTGCCGATTAAATCTTTCCCTCTTGCCGAATCCGGAAAATGGTTTAGAACCGAGGGCTCGAATTTTATTGCAACGCTGAGAGCTTTGGAAAACGCGGGCGCCGCTAAAATATTGTCAAAACCCAAGCTTGTAACGAAGTCAAGCAGCACCGCGAAATTTATCGTCGGAGGAGAGTTTCCGATAGTGGCATACAATCCCGGAGGCGCTTCTACGATTGAATGGAAAGAATACGGAATAATTATGAATATAACTCCCGTAGTTATGAATGACGGAAAAATTGATATCCAGCTTCAGGCTGAAGTTTCCAGACTTGATTTTACCCGTTCAGCGGATACGGACGGACGGCCTATTATAGCGAAAAGGCAGGCGTCTTCGCATCTTCAGTTAAAAGACGGCGAAACTATGGTTTTGGCCGGACTTATTGAAACAACAAAAAGCAATTCAAGAAAAGGCGTTCCGATTCTTTGCGATATTCCAATTTTAGGCGCTTTATTCAGCGTACAAACGTATGATGACAACAAAACGAATGTTTTGATTTTCGTAACGACTAAAATTTTAGAATAATAAAAATGAAAAACACTGTATACAAAAAATCAAAAGGACAGACTTTCGTCGAGTTTCTGTTGGTTTTTATAGTTTTGTTTGCGGCCGCCGCCGGCGCTTTTCTCATGTATAAAAAGGTTTGGAAAAGTAAATATTCCAAGGTTGGAATTTATTCCGGAAAAGCTGCTGCTGTTGCAAAAGCGAGCGGAATCGGATCAATAGAGGTTCCGCTTATCGGAGAAATTAAAACGGATTATGTAAAATGAAAAATAATAACCGCGGGCAAACAATGGTTGAAGCCATATTCGTTGTTTTTTTTACAACAATGATAATGTTTGCTTTTTTGCAGATATGCATAATGGTTGTTGATGATATGACGGCAAATGAGGCTGCATTTGTAGCTATGCGTTCAGCCGCTGTGACAATGAGATCGAAAAGAGAAGAAGAGGCTGCAAGCCGTGTTAATACATATATGTTTTTATATCATCCATTTGCATTCGCTAAGATAGCCGGAAAAGGCAGTTTTATATATTCTGATAAAAAAACCGTAGAACAATACTTCGAAAGGAATAATAATGAAGAAGATGTTGAAGAAAGCGAAACAACTTCGGAGCAAGGCGGTAATGATGATGATAAAAGTGTTACCGTTTATAATAATGTGAGAAAAGGCAGAACAAGATATAAAGATTATTCAGACAATTATATAGAAGCTAATACTGCAAAATTTTATTATTATACTAGGGTTATGTTCGGCTCATTGGTTGCAAAGAAAACTTCTAATGCAAGAAGAAAAACTTTAAAGGATTTTGCAACAATAGAAGAAGACAGGCGTGTTTGGCACATAGGCGGTTACAGACGATATCAATCTGCAAGAAATAGAATGGTGCCGTCGCCTGATGTGCGTGATTATGGCGCAAAAGCATATCGGGGAGCTGAAAAATTTAAAAATTACGATTTGTCTGAGTTATTAGGCAGCGGAGGATAGTTTTGAAAGGCAATAAAGGCCAGACATTATATTATTTTTTAGTGTTTACATTAATTCTGGTTATAAGTTGGGCAATGATGCTGAATATTGCAAAACTTATAAGAGACAGAATGATAATGCAAAATTTAGCGGACAATACGGCTTTGTCAATTTCAACGCATAAAGCAAGAACTATGAATTTTGTCGGAGCGTGCAATTATTTGATAGGTTTTTTTCTGAGAATGGGAACAAGAGGCGAATTTGTTCAAATGTCAACTTACGGAACGGATATGGTTGCCTCATTCCCGTTTGGAGATTGGCAGCAGGGGTCAAATTCTGCTCTTTCTTCGGGAGTATCAGGGTTAAAGGATGTGGTTGATTTTCTTCAAAAAGCTCAAGAAGTGGCTATGGTTGCTCATTTTGCGTATATTGTTATTTCCTGTAAAGATATTATAAGTAAAGGATATATTCCGGTGATAATGCCGCTTCCAATTTCAATAAAAGATTTTAATATGGATATGATAAGCAATCCTTCTGCAGGAGTTATTGAAATGGCCGAAAAACATTTTGGTTTGAAAAGAAATATGAAAGGCATAACATACAAGAAAACTGAAAATGTAACTGCCGGACCGGTACATTATGTATATACCAAAATGTTAGGGCTTGAATTAAAAAATATTTTTTTTGAACAAGTAAGCAACATTCCTGGCATCGGAAGTATTTTAGGTTTGTTTGGCGATAGCATAGATGAACTGTGGGATAAAGTAATGGAGGCGTTTGGAATTGATGCGTCTGATTACACTGATGCTCCGACGTATGCTAAAAAAGAGTATTCTTGGTATATAATGGCAGATAATTTTAAGGATCAGAAAATGCAGATCGCATTGATAAAAAGGAGCAATGATAATAATAAACCGCTTTTTTCCAAATGGCTGGAAATATCTTATCCCGACATGTTTGCTTTTTCTGCGTCGGCAATTTACAATACAAAAAACAATGACAAATTTAAGACTACAGGTATAATGTTTCCTGAGAAAGAAAGCGAATTACTTGGCACATTGTCTCCGGCAGCCGAAGTTTTATTGGTTCTCCCTACAGGAATTCAAACGGTTATATTGGATGCTCAACTATCAGATATTCCTGTTATAGGGTGGATTGCGGCTATTGTGGTATCTGCATATATTGCAGTCTCTAAAGTAGGTATGGTAAAAATGAGTGTTGACGGGATCCCTGATTCTCCAATAAATAATTATGTGGATGCAAAAGACAGCGGTTGGGGCGCTCATTTAGTTCCGTATAGAACCGAATAAAATGAGGTTTTATGTTTGTCCGAACAAAAATCAATAATAAAAAAGGTCAGGCTTTAGTAGAATTGGCGTTGATCGCTCCTTTAATTGTTTTTTTTCTTTTTACAATAATGTGGTTCGGGCGTCTTATGCTTACATGGCAGCAGCTTGTCGGCGCGGCGAGATACGGCACCGACTTAATTGCGTATACCCCTTATAATGAAGCAGAAATAAAAGCAGACATAATTAATTATCTTTGTAATCCAAATAATATAGGAAGAACGCTTGATCCGGATGCTCTTGGTGGCGATAATATAAAAATAAAAATTTCCAGATTTTCTACCATAGATTTTACCATATTGGATTTTGGAGATAAAGACGAAGCCTCATTTGACTCATTTATTAAATCATTTAATCCTATGCATTATTTAGATATGGTTAAAACTACATTTGATTTTTTTATAGAATCTGTGTCGCCGGATATGTCTTGCGTTGAAATTTCATATAAATATAAAGTTCCGCCGATTTTGCTTGCTGTTCCCGGTAACATTTTGCCTGAAAGTTTCACAATAAAAGTGAAATCAGAGGTTTTAGCGGGAACGGGCAGTCCCGGAGAAAATAAAAGACAAGCATAAGATATGTGGAGATGTTATAATAAAAAACATGATGCATAAACGCATAGATGCATGGCAGCGGCAAAAACAAAACGACCGAAGCTGCTCTATGCATCCATGCGTCCGAGCTTATAAAAGGAGTAGTTAGTGAAAAAAACTAAAGGAATAATTTTAGCGGGCGGGAAAGCAACGAGATTGTATCCGATTACAAGCGTCGTGAGCAAGCAGCTTTTGCCTGTTTATAATAAACCGATGATTTATTATCCGATGTCTGCGCTGATGCTTGCGGGGATAAAAGATATTTTGATAATTTCAAATGCCGAAACGCTTCCGTTGACAGAAAAATTATTCGGCGACGGCAGCAAATACGGGATCAATATAAGTTATGCTCTGCAGCAGCAGCCCAGAGGCATAGCCGAAGCATTTATTATAGGAGAGAAATTTATCGGCGATGATAATGCCGCTTTAATTTTGGGCGACAATATTTTTTACGGGCACGGTTTTTCAAAAACCCTGGTCAATGCCGCTTCAAGGGAATCCGGCGCGACGGTATTTGCTTATTATGTAAAAGACCCTAACAGGTACGGGATCGTCGAGCTTAACAAAAATAATATTCCGGTTTCAATAGAAGAAAAGCCGGTAAATCCCAAATCAAACTGGGCGGTGACCGGATTGTATTTTTACGATAACGAAGTCGTAAAAATCGCAAAAAACATAAAACCTTCAAAACGCGGAGAACTTGAAATTACGGATATAAACGACCATTATTTAAAATCGGGGAAATTAAACGTAGAACTGCTCGGCAGAGGTTTTGCCTGGCTTGACGCCGGAACATGCGACTCATTGCTGGACGCTTCATTTTTCATTAAAACGATAGAAGAAAGACAAAATTCAATGATTTCATGTCTTGAAGAAATTGCGTACAGAAAACAATATATAAGCAAAGAGCAGCTGCAAAAACTTGCCGAAGACTTGCCGAAAGATTATAAGAATTATTTAAGCAGAGTGATAAATGAATCAAACTGTTAATGCGGCAATAGAATCAAAAACACCATTAGTGACCCTATAGGCACACGATAATCTCAACATTTTTTACACACTACACAATTTTATTAATTTAGGCATTCGGGTATAAACTCCGCTTGCTGCGTGGATGTTCATTAAAATAATCGTTAACCGCGGATTATGATAAGTAATGTTTTTTGGCTTTGCTTATCGCATGAAAACTAAAATGGGATATACTCTCCGTTAAAGTGGTTCTCCCTCTCCCTTGCCAGGGAGAGGGCAGGGAGAGGGCGGTCTCAACGAGGCATTTTTTCATGCGTTTTCGTGCGAGGCTTTATAAAGCAGCGGCGTATTTTGTATAATTAGAAAATCTGTAAACTTGTAAAATATGAAAACTTTGGCGCCAAAGAGCCGCATATTAAATTAAGAAGAAAAAATAAACAATGAAAACTGAAATTGAAATCATCCGTCAAGACGGCAATATAATTGTAATAAATAAGCCGGCCGGACTGCTTGTTATACCGGACCAGCATACACGCGAAGACAAAACGCTTGTCGGGATATTGAAAAAACAGATCAAACAAAAAGTGTGGGTTGTGCATAGGATAGACAGAGACACTACCGGCGTTTTGGTTTTTGCAAAAAACGCCGAAGCGCATAGGCATTTAAGCACGCAGTTTGAGCATTCGCAGGTTAAAAAGAAATATTTTGCTCTTCTTTCGGGAGTTTTAGAGGATGATGAAGGAACAATAGACAAACCTATTCTTATTTCGGGAAGAGATGTAACCATAGACGAAACGGGAAAAAAATCTCTGACTGATTTTAAAGTATTGGAAAGATTCAAAGGTTATACTTTTGTCGAAGCTTTGCCGCAAACGGGAAGACGCCATCAGATAAGAATACATTTTTGGAGTATCGGCCATCCCTTGGCAATAGACGCCGAATACGGCATTTCCGACCCGCTGCTGCTTTCATCATTTAAAAGAAACTATAAAGACAAAGGCAAAGAAAAACCTTTGATAGACAGGCTGACTCTGCACGCGGCGGAACTATCGTTTAATTACAAATTCGCGGATTCCGTTTTGCGGCATAGTGATGGCAAAATCACTTTTTCCGCGCCATTACCAAAAGACTTTGAAATCACTCTTAAACAACTCAGAAAATACGGAAAATAGGTCACGGGGACGGAGGAATTGACCCAAAAATTAATATTTAATAGGATGAGCATATGCCAAGAACAGCAAGAAAAAATTTTGACGGGAAATATTTTCATATAATGGTGCAGGGTATTGCAAAAGAAAACATATTTTCCGACGATAATACAAAAGGATACTATTTAAGCTGTATGCAAAATGCAGCGGAAAAGAATCCTGTTGCCATTTTAGGCTTTTGTGTGATGAGTAATCACGCGCATTTGTTGTTATCTGCCGAAAACATATCTATTGCTGCAAAATATATGAAATTAGTTAATGTTGAATATGCAAGGTATTACAATACTATAAATCAAAGAGTCGGTTATGTTTTCAGGGACAGATTTAAAAGCGAAGTTATTCAAGATAAGAAATATCTTTTAAATTGCCTTGTTTATATTCATAATAATCCGGTTGAAGCGAAAATAGTTGATAGAGCACAAGATTATAATTATTCAAGCTATACGAATTATCTTACCGGAAGGGGAATTGTTGATTTTAAAGAAGCAAAAGAACTTTATGATATAAGCCCTGAAAATAT
>WRNH01000046.1 GCA_009776745.1 Endomicrobiia bacterium
GGGAATCCGCGCTGCTTTTTTCTCGACGACAACGACAAACATGGATTCCCGCTTTCGCGGGAATGACACGGCGTGGACAGGGTTTTTAAAGAGATCCATAAAAGGTAAAAGGTTAACGGCGAACGATAACGACAGCAGCGTTCCTTTTCATTTGTTGTTTTTTACCTTTTACCTATTGGGTATCTCTAAAAACCTCTGTTTGTCCCGAGTGTCTCTATCGGGAATCCGCGCTGCTTTTTTCTCGAAGACAACGACAAAACATGGATTCCCGCTTTCGCGGGACACGGCGTGGACAGGGTTTTTAAAGAGATCCATAAAAGGTAAAAGGTTAACGGCGAACGGCAACGACAGCAATGTTCTTTTTCATTTGTTGTTTTTTACCTTTTACCTATTACCTTTTACCTGTTACTTCGCGCCCTGCCAGTCGAATATTACCGTGTGTATTCCTTTTATGCCGGGCAGATTTTCAAGAGTTTGCTTGAACTGGTCTTCGGCAAATTTCATTGCCTGCAGATATAAGCCGCGGTTCTGTTTGACTTTTAATTCCATTTCGTCTTTGTTTGCCAATTGTATGGCGTTTGCGTCTTTTAGAGTGTATCTGTTGAATAAAGATGTTTTTTCGTCGTAGAGGCTGAACGTTTCCGGATATATTTCGTGCGACAATATTTTTATTCTCGGCATTTTTAATACTATGCTGTTGTAAGAGATATCAATGGCAATATCCGCGCAGTTAAACCCCATTTTTATGCTTCCGTCTATGGTGTATATGGCTTTCTTTTCCGTCAGAGGAATGTCAAAGCTGAACAGTTTTGCGGCTTCGGAATGCGTTATCACCGAAGTATAATGATACACAAGGCTTGTATATTCGGCTGCAGGCAAAATCTCTTTTACCGTAGATTTAATATTGATTTCCGCTTCTTTTGA
This sequence comes from Endomicrobiia bacterium, assembly GCA_009776745.1. Lineage (GTDB taxonomy): Bacteria > Elusimicrobiota > Endomicrobiia > Endomicrobiales > Endomicrobiaceae > Endomicrobium_B. Next base: position 925 of record WRNH01000046.1, read on the forward strand.
AACCGTACCGGAATATAATTTACTGCCGATAAATATTCCGAACAATACTGCCAATACCAGAATAATAAGAATTACGAAATATTTGAGATACATGTTTCCCCCCTTTAACGGCAGAGAATAGATAATAGATAACAGATAAGAGTTTCTCTAAAAACCTATATTTTCAGTGTCGTCAACCTACTCCCTACTCACTACTCTCTACTCACTGCCTTTTCATTGTTGTCAAAAATGCATTTAACTCTTCCGATTTTAAAAGTTTTGCAATTATAAAAAATGCCGCTGCTCCGGCTAAAACCGCAAAAGGTACCGATATAAATAGATTAGCGGAAATTTTGCACGCATACAATGCAGATATTCCTGTTGCCGCCGCTGCTGCAAAAGATTTTAACCCTGAAAAAAGAATTTTTTTAAGACCGAGTTTTCCTATCCGCTTTCTTAAATAAAATATGAGCAGGATCATATTAAAATACGAAGCAGCCGCCGTTGCCAAAGCAAGACCGCCTACTCCCATAGGATACATTAAAATGACGCACAGCGCTACATGCAGTATCATTGCAAAAACTGCGGTTTTTACCGGCGTTTTGGTATCCTGAAATGCAAAAAAAGCGTTTGCAAAAATTTTTGACATCGCATATGCGGGAAGGCCTAAAGAATAAAATAATAAGGCGTTGTTTGTCATAAGCGAAGCCGCAGAATCGAATTTTCCGTGTTCAAACAATAGTTTTATTATAGGCAGTCCGATAACCATTAGCCCGACTGCCGCCGGAAGCAAAGCAAATACCGTAGACCTTATAGAATAATTCAATGAATCTTTCAGCGTCTTCATATCTTTTTGAGCATATGCTTTTGCCATTGCCGGCAGCGAAACGCTTGCAAAAGCCAGCCCGAAAATAGCCAAAGGCAGCTGCATAAGCCTGTTTGAATAATACAAAGCCGTTATAGAACCGCTTGCAAGAAACGAAGCGCATATAGTGTCCACAAAACTGTTTATCTGATCAACCGACAACCCTATCACTGACGGAATCATTAAAATCCCTATACGCTTGATTCCGGGATGCTTATAAAACGGCAGTGTGGAGTTAGGAGTGTGGAGTGTGGAGTTAACTGCAACAGTATCTTTATTTTCATTTTCCGCCTTTGTCGTTGATTTGTAATTTGTAATTTGTAATTTGTAATTGTCTTTGCCGTTGATTCGTAATTGCAGTTTCAAGTTCCATCCCAAACTTTTCAGTTTTGGATACTGCATAATAAAGTGCAAAGCTCCGCCGAATATGACGCTTATCGCAAGGCCTTTTATCTGGTTTCCCCCGCCGAGCGCCGGCGCGACTGCGAGCATATAAAAAATTTCCGACATGCTCAATGCCGACGGCGCAAACGCGGGCAGAAAAAAAGATTGTAAAACGTTTAAAACTCCCAGCAAAAACGCGGCAAGGCATATAAAAAATATGAACGGAAACATCAGCCTTGTAAGTTCAATCGTAAGCTGCATTTTTTCGGGATCGTTTGTAAATCCCCATGCGATAAGTTTCGCAAGGACAGGAGCAAAAAACATGCCCAAAACGGTCACGATAAGCAAAACAAAAACAAGCGTCGTAAAAACGGCGTTCAAAAATTTTTGAGTTTCGCTTTTCTCTTTAGTGTGAAGATATTCGCTGAAAACGGGAATGAACGCTGCTGAAAAAGAACCCTCACCAAACAGCCTTCTGAAAAGATTAGGTATGCGGAATGCCGCATAAAAAGCGTCCGCAAACATCCCCGCGCCAAACAAATTGGCAACAAGCATATCGCGCACATACCCGAGAATCCTCGAAAGAGTAGTCCCAAACGCAGTTTTCCCAGCGTTTTTAGTTAGTTGTTTGTTTTCTTGTTCCATTATCCGTTTTAAAATCTGAAACCGAATGTGAGGTTAAACTGGCTTTCAAAATTACCGAATTTTTGTTCTTTGACCGTTAGATCCGTGCCTAAAACTTTGAGAGTTTGTTCTTCAAAATCAAGTCCTGAGTTTGCCAATACCCTGCAGCCGAAATCAAAAAAGAACATTTTATGGAAATTCCAGATCAGTCCGGCGCCGGCGCCGGCAGCTGCTGCTACTTTGGTTTCGCTGGTTGAATCAGGGATATCTATTTTGACTCCGTTTTTTTCGGTCGGGTCATAAGAATCTTTGCCAGTAAGCGTGATAAAGCCTATGCTTGGACCTGCGCGGAACTTTAATTTATTAGATATATTTCCGACATAATACCATGAAGCGATAAATTCTATATAAGTATAATCGTATGTTATTTTTCCGTCCTTGTATCTATGAGGATCAGACTTCGGTCCGTAATAATAAGAGCCTATTCTGCCGGAATTATAAAAACCTGCGGCAATTTCTGCGGTAAAAAGGCTTTTAGGGGAAGCATGATAACCGAAAGAAAGCGCGCCTCCGGGAAAATTTTCGCCCATGATTTTATCTACAAAACTGATGGTCGCGAACATTTTTCTCTCCCGTTCTTGCCGCTTTGCACTATTTTGCGCTGAGACCGGCGCTGCGATCACCGGCGCGGCAGCATCAGCATCAGTCAAATCAAAATCTGTAATATCCTGCGCCACAGCCGCAGGCATGGCATCATCAGCCGAACCGAAATCTGCGTCATCCTGCGCCATGATCGGCGCTGTAACCGCTGCAAGCACAAACAAAACTAATACAAATTTTTTCATAAAATCCTCCCTAAAAAATATATTGTGTGTCTCTAAAAACTCCGTTTTTCATTCCCGAATGTCTTTGAATCTGCTGTCACGACAAACGCATAAAAAAATGCCCCGTCGAGACCGCCCTCACCTTGCCTCTCCCTGATGAGGGAGAGGAAGAACTGCTTCGATTGTTTTGTTATTGCTGTTGAAAAATATCGTGTCCATCTCCGTCTCCCGCAATGTTTTCTGAAACATTGCCGGCAAATTTTGTATATTTTGCGCCGTTTTCCAAATAAATTCCTCCGCCTACAAACTTGGCTTTATTCGCTGTAATTTTTCCGTCAAAAACAGTTATATCTCCTTCTTTATAAATATATACCCCGCCGCCGTATTCCGCAGAATTATTTTTTATAACAGCCGAATCTTTTATATCAAGTTTTACTGCAAAAACTCCGCCGGCATTCTTTTTAGCGGTGTTATCGGATATTTCCGAATGTCCATTCATGGTAAGAGCTACAAATCCGCCGCCGCCATTATTTCTGGCAGAGTTTTTTGTAATTTTTGCATTATCTGACATAGTAACGACAGCGCCTTTTCCGCTAGGATACGGTTTAATAACAAACAATCCGCCGCCGCAATCGCCTTCTGCAGAATTTTCAGTGATTTGAGAACTGCCTGACATAGTTAGCGAATAAGCGGCGATACCCCCGCCCATTGACGATCTGTTTCCTATAACCGTTGAATTATCCGTCATATCAATAATATTTTCCGCGTATACCCCTCCGGCTTCTTCATAGGCAATATTATCTTTGATTACGGAATTGCCGGACATTGCCAGTTTGTGGGTATAGACGCCTCCGCCTTTTTTTGCTTCATTGTTTGAAATTATTGCATTATCCGCTATTTCTACGGAACCGCTTCCTTCGCCGTGAATTCCGCCTCCGTAGCTATCCGCTTTGTTATTTTTAATTATTGCATTTCCCGTTACTTTAACATTACCGCTGACGCCTCCGCCAAATCCTTGTACGGTATTGTTTGAGATCACAGCATTGCCTGTTATTAAAACATTGCCATAAATTCCTCCGCCAAAGCCTGAAGTAATTCCTGTGCCTGCTTTATTATTATATATCTCGCCGGATACTATTGTGCAGAAAGCTTTGTTTGAAACATAAATACCTCCGCCGTTATACGCCGTGTTCTTATATATTTTAACGCCTTCTCCAATAACAACATCTCCCCCATCGTCTATGTATAAACCTCCGCCATTAAGAACATTTCCTCCGGTAATATGCACATGTTCAAAAACTATCTTTGAATTGCCGCGAATTGAAATTACTCTGCCAATATCACTGTCTTGTTTTGCTTTCCCAAAAAAATCGGGAGCTGTAGTAAATTTAGCCGGAGAATCTTTTATTCCCGTTATCAATATCTGGCTGCTGCCGTTTGTATCTATAATTATGCCGTCTCTGTTATTAGCTTGAATTTTACCTATAACAATAATTTTTTTTATCACGCCTTTAGACGCCATTTCAACAGCTTTTTCAATAGTTTTGAGAGGGGCTTCTATTGAACGCCCGTCATTTGTATCTTTTCCGTTTGACTTTACAAAATATGCTTTCTCGGAATTTTCCTGCTTAACATCGTCGGCATAAGCAGCGCAGCAAAGAAATGCCAAACTAAAAACCGCCAATACAAAAAACAAGTTTTTTTTCATTTACAAAATCCTCCTAAAAGATAAATTACAATTGGGGCGTTATATCCGGCTGAGCCTTGAACCGCGTATTCTGCCGTTTGGCATAATGTCTTGCGTCTTTGCAAAATCCTTCAAGTATGGTTTCTTAAGATATTTTACAATATTCCTATATCCAATGCCACTTAATGCGGGACAGTCCGCGATAAACGCATGAAAAAATGCCTCGACGACAGCACCCTCACCCCGCCCTCCCCCTAACAAGAGAGAGGGAGAACATCTTCGACGGAGAGAGGATTATGTTTTAGCTTTCATGCGTTTGTCGTTGGGGCAGTTTTTCGCATAACCCATACCAATGCTTTTTGCGTTTCTTCTGTTAAATATAAACTGTCAATAATTTTATCAAATTTTTAAAGGTTAAGCCTGCTGTTATCCGTTGACAAATAATTTATACAAATGTATAATTTGTACAAGTGTATAACTCATTGGAGGCTTTGCGATGAAAAAGAATGTAAATACCGAGCAGAAAATTATAGATACGGGAATTGTTTTGGCAAAGCAATACGGCATAAGCGGGTTTACCGTAAGGCAGCTGTGCAAAAAAGCCAAGGTCAATTTGGGATTATTTCATTATCATTTTGTTTCGAGAGAGAATTTTGAAAATATTATACTCACAAGCCTTTACGGCAGTTTTATGAAAGATATTGAAATGAATATTCCCAAAGATACGGATGCCGTAAAAAAATTTGAAATAGCCAGAAAGATATTTGCGGATTTTATTTTAAAAAATGCGCCTATTTTGGGAAGTCTTCTGATAGAGGTTGTTTCCGGAAACGCTTCAAAATTTAATTTTGCGAAAGATAATTTATCAAAACACGCAGCGCTTTTCTATTCCATATTGGAGCAAGGCAAAAAAGAAAAAGCGTTTAAAGACGCGGATACGCTTTCTTTGATGATTTCAGCGATTGCTCCCATTATAGTGCCTATAGCAGGCGCTGAGATATTTAAAAAAATCATCTCTAAAAAAGACTCTGCAAAAATTTCAAAATTTATTGATAATTTATCCGGTGAAAAATCTATAAAAGAGAGAATGGAACTGTCTCTTAAAGGAATATTAAGATGATCAAAATGTTTCGAGCGGTTTTTGTTTGTCTTCTCTGTTTATACCCGTTTGCAAGCGTTTTGGGAGTGCAGAAAATAACGCTTGCAGAATGCGAAAGGCAGGCTCTTGAAACTTCCCCTGCGGTCAAATCTGCGGAAAATGAGTTTAAGGCTGCAGAAACTGCCGCTGAAGCTTTTAAAACTAATTTGATGCCGGTTTTGTCATTGGAAGGTAAGGCGTATTACATTACTGCCGTGCCGGAACTTGATATGTATATTCCCGGGCTTGGGCAAATTAATAAAAAGCTTGGCGATAACCTTAATTATTCCGGCGGGCTTGCTGTACGCTGGAATTTGTTTGACGGAAATGTCCAAAAGAGCAATTATGAAGCGGCAAGAAAGCTTGCCGATTCTAAAAAATCCATTTTGGGATATGAAAAGAAAAAAGCGCTTATGGAAACAAGAATAGCTTATTTTAACATTTTAACAGCCGCGGCAAATTTAAAACTTATCGACGAGCAGCTTGAGCTTACCGTTTCCCAAAACAGAGATATTAAAAGAAGTGTTCAGCTTGGCGCTAAAAGTAAGCTCGACGAAGTTATGTCGGACAATGAAGTTTTGATAAAACAAAAACAAAAAAATGCCGCAAGAATTTTGTTGATAGAAACTGCCGACAATTTAAACGCATTGACCGGAAACATAATAGACAATTATGAAATTGATTTAAGCGCGTTTGATTCGCCTGAAAGCTTACTTCAAATTTTTTCAAAAAATATATATGCAGAATTTGACGATAACAATCCGCAGCTGCTCTCTTTTGACATGCTTGAACAGTATTACGGCTTAATATCAAAGTCTTATGAAAATATGAATTTTCCCCGCGTAAATATTTTCGGGACGTCAGCTTACGATTATCCCGACGGCCCGAATTTAAAATCCGTTTGGCAAAATAGCGCCGGAGCGGATTTTTCTATGCCCGTTTACCAGTTTGGCAGAAATGCGAAAATGTCAAAACAGTATAAATTTACTGCAATGTCCGCGGAAAACCAAAGGCAAGGCCTTTATGACGATTTACAAAGGCTTTTTAACCGTTCTAAAGAAAAGGCTAAGATTTTGTATTCCCAGATAGATTTAAGCAAAGATATTGTAACGCAAAGCCAGACTGCCGCGGATATGACGTATAAATCGTATATATCAGGCAATTCGAAATATTTGGACGTTCAATTTATGAATTTAAGAGTTTTGGAAGCCAAGTCCAATGAGACTGATTTTTACGCGGGGCTTCTTACCGAACTTACAATTTTGGAGGCATTAAAAAAATGAAAAAGAAAATGATCGCGGTTGTTTTATTGTCGGCAGCTTTATTGTTTTTATACTTTTATCTTTCAGCGCCGAAAAATTTCCGTTATAACGGGATAGTGGAAGCGATTGAAACAAACGTGTCTTCAAAAGTTTTCGGGACGATAAAACAGTATCATGTTCAGGAAGGCGATACGGTAAAAGCCGGCAGTTTAATAGCTGAAATAGACAGTCCCGATCTTGTGCTTGATTATAATCTTGCTAAAAGCAATTTTGAAAGAGGCAAAAAGCTTCTTTCAAACAAAATTATAAGCGAAGAAACTTATGACAGTTTAAAATTTAAATACGATGAAGCAAATCTCAAATTGTCGTGGACAAAGATAGTTTCCCCCATAGACGCCAAAGTTATTTACAATTATCACGAAAACGGCGAACTCGTGGTCACGGGCTCTAAAATCGTGAATATAATAGATGACACTCAGGTAAATCTTAATATTTATATGCCTTACAGGAAAATGATAGAGATGAAAGCCGGAATGAAAGTTAAAGCATTTTTGCCGGAGCTTAAAGACAGAGAGTTTGAAGGCACAATAATTTTTATAAACGATAAGTCCGAATTTACGCCGAAAAACGTTTTAACGGAAAAAGAAAGAGACAATTTGGTTTTTCATGTAAAAATCAGATTTGATAATCCTGACGGATTGCTGAAATCAGGGATGACTTTGGAAGTGGAACTATAGCCGCGAGGCAGAGATGCAGGGATGCGGAGAGGCAGAGTAACGGCAAAGACAAATCAAATGAACAAAAACTTAATCTCATTATCATTAACGAAAATAAATAAAAAAATGCTTGAAACTCAGGCGCTTTCCGGCTTAAGTCTGAATTTTGAGGCAGGAAAAATACACGGGATCATTGGCCCTGACGGCGCGGGCAAAACTACTTTGATAAGGCTGATCGCAGGGCTTTTAAAGCCTGACAGCGGCAATATAGGCTATTTTGAAAACAATAATCAAATACCGGATAATTCAATACGCAAACGCATTGCGTATTTGCCGCAGGAGCAAAGCTTATACGCCGATTTATCGTGCATGGAGCATTTGGAGTTTTTTTCAAACATTTATAATATGATGAAAAAAGATTTTAAAGAAAAATCGGCAAAGCTTTTGGGAATGGTCGGTTTATTGAAGTTTGCCGACAGAAAAGCGGGCAATTTATCCGGCGGAATGTATAAAAAACTCGGCGTGATATGCGTTTTGTTAAACGATCCGGATCTGCTCTTGCTTGATGAGCCTACAATAGGCGTTGACCCTTTAAGCAGGCGCGACCTTTGGAATTTAATTCACGGGATTTCAAATGAAATGACCGTAATATGTTCCACTTCTTATATGGACGAAGCCGAAAAATGCGATAAAGTGCATATATTAAACGAAGGCAAGGCTATCGCCTCAGATTTGCCGGAAAACGTAAAAAAACAGTTTAAAGTCAAAAAAATAGAGGAAGTTTTTCTGTTATGACAAAAGTTTTGGATATACGAAACCTCACAGTAAAGTTCGGCAAATTTACCGCCGTGGACAATATAACTTTTTCCGTTGAAAAAGGTGAAATTTTCGGTTTTTTGGGAGCAAACGGCGCAGGCAAAACCACTACCATAAGGGCTTTGTGCGGGCTGGTAAACATTTCAGGCGGAAAGATGTTTATTGACGGTAAAGACGTGTCCGAAAATACAAAAGAATTAAAGCCGCGCATAGGCTATATGTCGCAAAAGTTTACTTTATATCCCGATCTGACGATCAAAGAAAATATTGTTTTTTCCGGCGCTTTGTATATGATGAGCGAAAAAGAAACCCTTAAAAGAATGAATGAACTTTTTGAATACGTAAATTTTAAGGAAAACCCCGATGAGATAGTGAAAAATATGTCAGGCGGCTCTAAACAAATAGTTTCGCTTGCGGCGTCTATTTTGCATGATCCGGAAATAGTGTTTTTGGACGAACCTACGGCGGGAATTTCCCCTGTTTCAAGAAAGCTTTTTTGGGAATTAATTTCAAAACTCTCTTCCGGCGGCAAAACGATTTTTGTTACAACGCATTATATGGACGAAGCCGAATACTGCAAACGCATAGCTTTGATGCAGAACGGAAAAATAATAGCTTTGGACAGCCCGCAGAGTTTGAAAGCGGCAAGCAATGCTGCTGATTTGGAACAGGCTTTTATAAATTTTTTGGATAAGAAATGATGTGTCTGTCATTCCCAAAATTTGTTATCGGGAATCCACGTTAGTTGTTAAAGGCATAAGGGTAAAAAATATTTTCAGTAAAAATGGATACCCGATAACAGCACTCGGGTATGACGCCAACGGATAAGAAATGAAAGAATCTTTAAGAAAAATCAAAGCCATAGCCTTTAAAGAATACAGGCACATAATGAGAGATAAATTTACTCTCGCTATGGGTTTCGGTTTGCCTTTATTTTTAATCATTTTTTTTGGATTTATCATAGAATTAAATTACGACAAAATCCCGATTTTTGTAAAAGACGATAATTCTTCGGCATATTCGCGGGCTTTTGTCCAAAAACTTTCCGCCGGAGATTTATTTAAGCCGGTTTACGTTTACGGCGAAGATCCGGTAAAATATTTTGAAAGAAATGAAACGGCGGTATTTATAAACATAGACAAAGATTTCGGGAAGTTTATTTCATATCCGCAAAACGGCAGGCGTCCGCAAATTCAGATACTCTTGGACGGGTCTGACAATTCAAAGGCCGGGCTTGTTTTAAGCTATATCCCGTCGATAATATCCAATGCTTACGACGGCAAGCAGGTGTATGAAATAAAAACGCGTTTCATTTATAACGGCGAATTAAACAGCAAGTATTTTATAATTCCGGGGCTTATAGTGGTAATCATAGGACTTATTTCTATTTTGCTTTCTTCGCTTACCATAGCGAAAGAATGGGAAAGAGGCTCTATGGAGCTGCTTTTATCTACCGGAATAAGTCCCGCGGAGATAATATTCGGTAAGATTTTGCCATATACGGTTCTGAGTTTAATTGCTGCCGTCATTGTTTTTACGGCGGCGCAAATTGTTTTTTCCGTTCCTTTTACCGGAAGTTTTGTTTTCTTTTTTATATCGTGCTGCGTGTTTATAACGGCATGCCTTGGGCTTGGTATTTTTATTTCAGTAATCGCAAAACAGCAGCAGCTTGCCATGCTGATTTCTATGCCGGCCGGACTTTTGCCGTCCATGCTTTTGTCGGGTTTTGTTTTCCCCATAGAAAATATGCCTTTGTTTTTCAGAATACTTACGTCAGTTTTGCCGCAAAGATGGTTTATGGAAATTTGCCGCGGAACTTTTTTAAGAAACGCGGGATTTACGGATCTAATGATTCCGTTTTTGGCATTAAGCGGTTTTTGCGTTTTTATAGTATTTTTAGCGTCTAAAAAATTTAAAACGGATATAGAGCCTTAAAAACGGCGATGCAGGGATGCAAAGATGCAGGGATGCAGAGTAAAGACAAACGGCACTGTAACTTTTCTGCTTCCTCTCCTAATCGGAGAGAGGATAGGGTGTACGTTTTAGTTTCCCTACATCCCTGCATCTTTGCATCCCTGCATCAAATCCAAAGGATTAATTATGCCGAGGTTTTCGATTATTAAAGCTTTTCTTAAAAAAGAAATCGCCCAGACTTTAAGAGATAAGAAAATGTTTGGCATGATTTTCATTGCTCCTATAATTCAAATGACTCTTTTTGGTTTTGCGCTGACAAGCGAAGTTAAAAATATTTCGATAAGATGCGCATATTCTCCCCATGATGTTTTGGCTCAGCAAATTGAGAAAAGACTTTTAGCATCCGGATGGTTTGTTTCAGCTGAAAGTGACGGATTGCGGGGCAAGCCCGCAATGACGACAATAAGAAAGGCCGAAGCCGTATTGGTAATGCAGTCTCAAGGGTTTCTTAAAGAGATCGAAAGAGGTTCGGCGGAAATCCAGCTTTTGATAGACGCGGTAAATCCGCAAAGAGCCGTGCAGATAGAAAATTACGTTAAAAATATAGTTTCGCAGGCTGTTTCCCATGAATTAAAAAATACTGCGGCAGGTTTAGCGCCGCCGGTAGATCTAAACGTTAAAATACTTTATAATCCGTCGCTTGAGTCGGCGTTTTTTATGATACCGGCTTTGCTGGGATTTATTTTATGCATTTTTACCGTAATGCTTACAGGGATATCTTTATCAAAAGAAAAAGAAAACGGAACTTTTGAAAAACTTATTTCTTCGCCGGTTACCGTTTGGGAAATTATTTTAGGAAAAACTTTTACGTACTCTTTACTTGGTTTTATAGTCGCGCTTTCCATGGTCGTCGGAGCTTATTTATTATTTGGGATCACAGTAAAAGGCGGAATTTTAAAATTGTTTTTTGTATGCTCGATATTTATAGTGTCTTCCTGCTCTGTAGCGATTTTTATATCTACGCTTGCCAAAACGCAGCAGCAGGCTATGATGGGAAGCCTTATTTTTTTATTCCCCGCCCTTTTGCTTTCGGGACTGATTTTCCCCGTTGAAAACATTCCCGTTTACGCAAGATGGATCGCTTATATTAACCCGCTTTATTATCTGCTGGAAACATTGAGAAACATTGTATTAAAAGGCGGAGACTGGGCCGTAATGGCGTACAACAGCTTTGCCCTCGGTCTAATAGGGACGGCGCTGCTGATTTTCGGAGTAAAAAAATTTAATTCAAAACTGTAATATCCGGCTGTGCTTTAAACCATGTATTTTGGCGTTTGGCATAGCGTCTGGTATCTTTACAGAACTCTTCTAACATAGTTTCTTTTGAAATTTCATTGTTTAAATACTGCACTATATGCCTATAACCTATTCCGCTTAGCCCGGGACAATTTTTAGCAAAACCCATATCCAATACCTTCTGTGTTTCTTCTATCATTCCGCTGTTTATCATATCTTTGCAGCGGCTGTTTATTCTTTCATATAAAATTTTATTTTCAACGGATATGCAGTAATGCGTAAAATCGTATCTCGGGCTTTTGGGTTTAAAGTGTTCTGCCATAGTTTTGCCTGAGAGAATATTTACCTCTAATGCCCTGAGCAGCCTTTGGGGATTTTTTTTGTTTTTTTCGGCGGATTCAGGGTCAAGTTTCAGAAGCTGTTCATACTGCTCTTGCGGCGTTTTCAATCCCAGCTCTTTACGCAAATTTTCATCAGTCGGAGGCATTTCATCAATCCCGTAAAGCAAAGCTTTTATATAAAGTCCTGTACCGCCCGTAATAACCGGCAGTTTTCCCCTGCCTATTATGTTCTCAATCGCCAAATCGGCGTCTTTCACAAAATCCGCCGCGCTGTAATTTTTGTCCGGATCAATTATGTCAGTCAGATATTGAGGTATATCATCAATGATACGAACAAAAGAGAGTGAAGAGTGAAGAGTGAAGAGTGAAGAGTTAACGGCACCGGATTGCTCCCCCCGATTTAGACGTTCGGGCGCTCCTAGCAATGACAGATTAACTGCCGTATCTATTCTCTCTTCTCTATTCTCTGCCGTTATTGTCTTTGCCGTCGTTGATTTGTAATTTGTAATTTGTAATTTGTAATTGCCGTTTTTATTCGTCCCCACATCCAAATACTTATAAACCTGCCTTGAATCGCAAGAAATAATCTCGCCGTTGTTTTCCTTACAAAACTCAACGGCTTTTTTGGTTTTACCGCTTGCCGTGGGGCCTGATATTATGATTATTTTTTTCATGAGTTAGCGTTAAATATATTTTTTATCTTTACTTTTCCGGGTAAACGGTAAATATCAAAATCTTTATCCAAACTTATTATTGTTTTTACTGAATTTTTTTGCGCGGCGATAATTAAAGAAGCGTCCGCAAAATCCATGGGGATATCGGAATATTTTTTTGTTAATTTTATTATTTCATATATATCGCTGTTTTGTATTTCACACAATATAATGCCGTTATTTGCGATCCATACTAAAAAATCTATTTGGACGTTAATGTTGAAATTCAGCATATGCGACACTTCAGCTATAACGGCAACGGTAGTTATAAATTTATATTTTTTTAATGAAATAAAACTTTTAATTTCGTCATGATATTTATCGTTTTTGTCAAAAAGAGCTATTAAAGGCCCGGCGTCAATAAGAACGGCGTTTAGCATTTAACTTCTCCTTAATAACTTTTTTGTAAGTCACTGAAAGATTCCCCTTTCCGCTGCCATATTTTCCGAAAAGATCTTTTCCGATTTCGTAAGAACTTTGTTCTTCACTAAGAAAAAAATCTATTAATGCTTTTTTTACCAACTCTGATTTTGAAAGTTTTTTTGTTTTCGAAGCTGTATTAAGTTTTTGTTCTATCTCTGCAGGCAGTCTTATTGAAAGCATAACATCCTCCTTTTTGGAAGCTGGGAAGTTGGGAAGCGGAGAAGTTGAGAGGAGCTCTGGCCGTTTCTTCTTTGTCGTTATCCTTGTCTTTTCCCATCTTCCCACCATCCCATCTTCTCAGCTTCTGTCTTTTAAGTCCACACTTTTATTATAACATCTTCTTTAATTATCTTATGTCATACATATTGTAATACAATATGTATGACAAGTCAATAGCGCCGTAGAATTTTTTATTTTTAATTTATATATATCGGTATGGTTTTCATTTTCTCTTAAAAAACTTTTCAAGTTCGTTTAATGAAATTTTGTATGCTGTGGGTCTGCCGTGCGGGCATGTGAAGGGGTGATTGCATTTGAAAAGGTCGTTAATAAGTTTTTTTGCTTCAATATCGGATATGCTATCCCCCGCTTTTATGCTTGCTCTGCAGGCGGAGCGGATAATTTTTTCTCTTTTTTGCCCAATCTCTATGTTTTTTTCGATTTCTAAATCTTCTATTATGGATTTTATTATATGTTCCACAGAGATATTGCCCAGAAGCGCGGGATAAGCCGTTATCCTAAAAGTGTTTTGGCCGAACTCTTCAACTGTTATACCTAAATCATTAAATAATGAGATATTTGCTTTTAAAAGCTCGGAGAGTCCGGAGCTGAGTTCAAAGTTTTCAGGTATGAGCATTTGCTGAAGCTGCAACGCGCGTTTGTCGGACTGTTCAAGATAAAGTTCATATCTTATGCGTTCCGCTGCGGCGTGCTGGTCGAAAATATAAAGCTCGTTGTCTTTTTGCGCGATTATATAGGTGTCAAACGCCTGTCCTAAAACTTTTATGTTGCCGTCGGCAATAGACGGTAAAGATTGAGTTTTGCATCCGCCCTCACCATGCCCTCTCCCTGATAAGTGAGAGGGTGAGTAGACATTGGCGTATTGATCAATATTATAATTTTTCGGCGGATAATGCGGCTTGGGTTCTTTTATGTATATCGGAGTAGAATTTTTTTGAGAAGCAAACGCGGATTCCCGATCACGGATTTCGGGAATGACGGGCGACTCTTCATTTTTTGCCGTTGATTCGCCAGTCTTTGATTTGTAATTTGTAATTTGTAATTTGTAATTGCCGTCTTGTACCGGTAATGTAGGATATGAATGCGAAGTCAAAGCGTTTTTCAGCGCTTTAAAAATCATATCGTAAATTTCGCCTTCATTGGCAAACTTGATCTCTCTTTTTGTCGGATGAATATTGACGTCAATATCGGACGGCTCGATCGTAATATAAATCAATATCCCGGGATATTTATCGTGGGGTATAGATCCTTTATAAGCCTGATAAATCGAATGCATAAGAAATTTAGGGATATTTACCGGTCTTGAATTTACAAACAGGTATTGATAATTTCTGTTTGCCTGCGAATCGTCGCGTCCGGTAAAATATATGTCAAAAGCCGCTTTTGGGTGATTGATTTTTATGTTTTTAAGAACAGAGGCAAAATCTTTGCCCAATATGTCGGATATTCTTTCAATTTTCTTTTCGGTTTGAGCGCAGGAAAAAACGGTTTTATTTTCGGAAATAAGCTTAAATGCCGCGTCGCTGTTTGCAAGGGCGGTTTCTTCAAGAGAACCGATTATCCTTGATTTTTCCGTTGAATCGCTTTTTAAAAATTTATGCCTTGCAGGGGTATTAAAAAACAAATTTTTAACTTCCGTAACAGTGCCTTCAGCGCCTGCCCACGGCGATACTTCAATATTTTTTCCGCCTTCTGCGGCAAGTTTCCATCCGGAACTTTCCCCTCTCTTTCTTGTTTTTATTTCAAATTCGGAAACTGCCGCTATTGAAGAAAGCGCCTCGCCTCTGAATCCTAAAGAATTTATATGCGATAAGTCGTTAAAATCTTCTATTTTACTTGTCGCATGCCTTAAAATCGCAAGTTCAATATCTTTTTTATCCATGCCGAAACCATTGTCGGAAACCCTTATAAATTTTTTGCCTGCCTGCATTATTTCAACGGTTATTGAAGACGCGCAGGCATCCAAAGAGTTTTCAACAAGTTCTTTGACGACATTAAGCGGGCGCTCAACTACTTCGCCCGCCGCAATCTTGTTTATGGTTTCTTGGGAAAGAATATTTATCATAAGGTAAAATATAAAAGGTAATAGGTAAAAGGTAACAGATATTGTGTTTCGGCTTTGCCGAAACCTATTTTAGGTTTTCGCATCGCGAAAACACCAAAACCTTTTACCTTTTACCTGTTACCTATTCTTTATCACCTGCCGTTTTCTGCGGTTTTTCGCAAATTTGATGATAAGAACATCTTTCGGCGCATACGTCGGGAGCGCCTAAGGATATTTTGTTTTCGCAATCGTTAAAATCTATCGCCATTCTGTTTATGTGTTTGGCGTCAAGCGTGTCCATGATTTCAATATAAATTCCCATACGCCACATATCCCCTTTCGGCATAGTCCAAACAACCTTTCCTATCATAGGTTTTGTTTTAAGAGTCGGAAGATCTATCGTAATGCAGACTTCCGAGGCTACGGAAATATATGCATAACTTATTATTGAAACCCCGTCCGTAGATAAATCCAAAATAACTCCCGGAACTGATTTGCCTTCCATATGCACCATAACAGGCTCGCCGAACTGTTTGATGATCGGCATTCTTCGGTTTTTTCTTTTCTCAACCATTTTATTTCTCCATTTAAAAACAAAGTGAAAATTGAAGAGTGGAGAGTGAAAACTTATAATAGGTTTCGGATCTGCCGAAACACGATATCTTCACTCTTCACTTTTAACTCTTCACTCTATATTTTTGTTATTTGTACTTTTCTTTCCATTCATTAAGAATTTTCAATGCTTCCATAGGACTGATATTTTCAATGTCCAATTTACTTAATTCTATCAAAATTTGAGGCTCTGTTGTACAGAAAAACTCTATCTGGGCATTTTCTTTCAGTTTTGACGGCTCAACCTGATTTTTTTCAAGTTCTCTCAGCACCAAGTTTGCCCTTTCGATAACCTTGTGCGGGATCCCTGCTATTTTAGCCACGTGTATTCCGTAAGACCTGTCCGCGCTGCCTTCTTTTATCTTATGAAGAAATATCACTTCGCCGTTCCACTCTTTTACGTCGACGCTGAAATTAACGACGCCTTTAAGTTTTTCGGAAAGATCCGTAAGCTCAAAATAATGCGTGGCAAATAAAACTTTTGCTCCGCCGTTTGCGGCGCGTTTTTCGTCGGCAAAATACTCGATTATCGCCCAAGCTATAGACATTCCGTCATATGTCGACGTCCCCCTTCCGACTTCGTCTAAAATTATCAGACTTCTTTGCGTGTATTGGTTTAAAATATTCGCCGTTTCGGTCATCTCGACCATAAAGGTCGATTCTCCGCCGGCAAGGTTATCCCCGGCTCCTATCCTTGTGAATATTCTGTCAACAATCCCAATTTCAGCGGACGCGGCAGGCACAAAAGATCCCGTCTGCGCCATTATCGTTATCAATGCGTTTTGCCTTAAATACGTCGATTTGCCGGACATATTCGGTCCTGTCAAGATCATTATTCTTGAAGTATCGCATCTAAAATCTATGTCATTTGCCACAAATTCTCCGGCTTTTAAAATACGTTCAACGACAGGATGGCGTCCGTCTTGAATATTCAGATTAAGGCTGTCATTCATTTTCGGGCAGACATAATTGTGATCCAGAGCATTCTGAGCAAAGCAGCAGAAAATGTCGATCTCCGCGACAGCGCGCGAAGTTTGCAATATATCCATGGCGTACGCGGAAAGTTTCTGCCGGAGAATATTGAAAAGTTCGCTTTCAAGCCTCAAAGTTTTTTCCTGTGCGGAAAGAATTTTTGCTTCAAGATTTTTAAGTTCTTCGGTTATATATCTTTCGCCGTTTGCAAGGGTCTGTTTTCTGACATAATGTTTAGGCGCGAGCGGTATGTTGGATTTTGATATTTCTATATAATATCCGAAAACCGACGTATATCCTATTTTCAAACTGTTTATTCCGCTTGCCCGCTTTTCCGAAGCTTCAAGATTTGATATATAGGTTTTCGCGTCCGTGGAAAGTTTGCGCAGATCGTCAAGTTCTTTATTAAATCCGCTTTTGATGACGTTTCCGTCTTTAAGCGAAACCGGCGGTTCGTCAACGATCACATATGAGATCATTTTTATTATTTCTTCGTTTTTTTGTTTAAGCGAATTTAAACTGCCGTTATTTTTTAATATGTCCGCAATTTCATTTATTACGGCTAAAGAATCTTTTAATGACGATATGTCTCTAGGGTTTGCCGATGCCGACGATATGCGCGCGGTTATTCTTTCAATATCCGCAACGCTTCTGAGTTTTTCCCTCACCTCTTTGCGTATTATGCCTTCTTCAATAAAAAAGTTTACGTTTTTATGCCTTTCTTCTATTTTGGATATATCGATAAGAGGTTTTACGAGCCATTGTCTTATTGTTCTGGCGCCCATGGGAGTTTTTGTGGAATCCATAACCGACAAAAGCGAATTTTCCGTTTTTCCCGTTGACATTGAGTAAAGAAGTTCAAGATTTTTTATTGCTGCGCCGTCAAGATACATGAAATCGGCGTTTCTTATGTAATTAACGGAAGCGAAAATTCCGGCGGCCTGCGGCTGGGTTTCGTTAATGTAATTGAGAACGGCGCCGCATGCCGAAACTATCTCTTTTTTATCTAGTCCGAAAGTTTTTACGGCATTCTGCCCGAAAAATTTTCGTATTCTTTCGTCTCCGTCCGAAAAGTCAAAATATTTGCCTTCAACGTCGGATAACGGCGTTTTAAGTTTTGCAATGCAGGCGGAAATTTGCGGGTTTAATAAATTGTCCGCGGAAATAACTATTTCGCCCGGATTGTATTTGGATATTTCGGCTTCAAGAGATTTTAGCGTACACTCGGAAGTAAAAAACTCTCCCGTTGAGATATCGGCTGCGGCAAACGCGCCAGAAAGCGCGTTCCCGCCGAAATATACGGACATTAAGTAATTATTTTTTTTTGATTCA
>WRNH01000047.1 GCA_009776745.1 Endomicrobiia bacterium
AGAATCGCCGCGTTCACCGCTCCTGCCTTACCGACAGCCACGCAAGCTACGGGAATGCCGTTGGGCATCTGAGAAACTGAAAAAAGAGAGTCCATACTTGACAAATTTTTTCCTTCCATGGGAACGCCTATCACCGGAAGAACTGTTTCCGAAGCCACAACTCCCGGAAGAGCCGCAGACATTCCGGCGGCGGCTATAAAAACTTTAACTCCGGAACCGACCGCGCAGTTTATATTCTTTTTTAGATGTTCCGGCGTTCTGTGGGCAGAGGCTATATTTATGCTGTAAGCCAAACCGAAACTTTTAAGGGTTTTCAGCGTTTCATTAATGACCGGAAGATCCGAGTCCGATCCCACAAACACCGCAACGTCAATTTTTTCGCTCATTTTAGCTCCCCGTTTTGAACGACAGAGTGGAGAGTGAAAAGTGAAGAGTGGAAATATTGTGTTTTCGCATTTTGCGAAAACCTTTATTGTATGTTTTGCCAAAGGCAAAACTCATTATCTTCACTTTTCACTCTTCACTTTGCCGTTAAATTGCTTTTCCAGCTATATCTTTCCTGTAATGCATATTTTTAAACGAAACTTTTTTTACATTCTCATATGCTTTATCAATAGCGCTTTTTATATCGCCGGCCATTGAAGTAATTCCAAGAACCCTTCCGCCGGAAGTTGCGATCTTTCCGTCTTCAATCTTTGTGCCGGCGTGAAATGCCATATTGTCTTCGCCTTTAATATCGTCAAGCCCTTTTATTTCATATCCCGACTCATACTTTCCGGGATAACCGCCTGAAGCAAGAACAACGCACACCGCGAATTTATTTTCCCATTCAATCTGAAGGCCGCCAAGTTTTTTATCAACGATAGCCATGCATATATCGGTAAAATCCGTCTTCAGTAAAGGAAGCACCGCCTGCGTTTCAGGATCTCCGAAACGGCAGTTAAACTCTAAAACGTACGGTTTATCGCCGTTCATAATTATTCCGACGTACAAAACGCCTTTATATTGCAGCTTCTCGGATTTGATCCCTTTTATAACTCTCTCAATAATGTCTTTTTTTATTATTGAGGTAAGTTTTTCGGTCGCGAGAGGAGCGGGAGCGTACGCGCCCATTCCGCCGGTATTCGGGCCTTCGTCATTATCGTTTACTCTTTTATGATCCTGCGATGCGGGCATCACCGAAAAAGATTCTCCGTCGGTAAATACTAAATAAGAAAGTTCGGGGCCGTCGATAAACTCTTCGATGACAACATTAGAACCTGCCTCGCCCAAAACTTTATCGTTCATCATTTGTTTTACGGCGTCTTTAGCGTCCTGCCTGCCGGAACACATATAAACGCCTTTTCCCGCGGCAAGACCGTCAGCTTTTACGACTGCTTTTTTATTTTCTTCCCATGTATCTAAAAATTTTAAAGCCTCTTCCGTATTAGAAAAATTCCTGTATTCTGCCGTAGGTATGTCGTACTTCCGCATAAATTCTTTGGAATATATTTTGCTTGATTCAAGTCTGGATGCGGCCTGGGCGGGACCTACTATTTTCAAATTCTTAGCTTCAAAAAAATCAACTATTCCCTGCGCAAGCGGAACTTCCGGACCTACAAAAGTAAAATCTATATTATTCTCTATAACAAATCCGGCAAGCTCGTTAAAATCGCTTACGCCGATGTTTACAATTTCCGCGGCCTGCGATATGCCTCCGTTGCCGGGAGCGCAATATACTTTGCTTATTTTAGAACTTTTTAAAAACTGCGCGCACACAGCGTGTTCCCTTCCGCCGGAACCTATTACTAAAACTTTCATTTTAACTCCGATTAAAAGCGATAATAAGAAGATAAGATGACAGGATGATTTGCAATGTCTTTTGTTTTTGCTTACCTTCTTATCATCCTATCTCTGCCGTTAAAAAATATATTTGTCAAAAAACTTAACTATGATCATAAACATTATAAAAGCCGCTATCATAGTTACGATCATGGCTTTCCAGTTTTGATTTATGACAACCGAAATTCTATTGCCTCCGCTTTTTCTGTCGCGGATCTCAAAAGCGTATTTGCTGCGGATTTCCTTGCTGAGATCGGCATATTCGGTAAAATCTTCGCATGAATCGTTTTCCGCCATCCACTTTCTTTTCACCATGCAAAAAATTCTTCCGTTGCCGTTTTCGTCTAAGCTGTTATCGCCCTGAAATAAACAATTAATGCAATAACCCATAAAACCGCCTTTTTCAAATTATTATTTAATAAAATTAACAGCATAAAGATATTTTGGCTCAGAACCGGTTTTTACACAATATCTAAATACCATATATATATTTAGAATTTAAAACGATTTAAGCGTATTTTGCCATGCATTGCGCAAAACGCCGATATTTTCTTTTACGTCAAGCTTAGTTATTTTATTTTCAAATGCCGCGTCAGAGCCGTCGGTTACGCTGCCTATGACGCTTACGGCGCAGCCTTTAAAAATATCTTTTATTTTTTTAACATTGGAGGCTTCAACTTCTATTATGAAACGCCCATTGGATTCCGAAAACAATATTTCGGCGTCTGTCATTGCGCCTTTCGTTATAACGGCGCCTGTATCTATTTTAGCTCCGAGTTTGCCGGCAGAAGCCATTTCAGCGACTGAAACGACAAGCCCTCCCGCCGAAATGTCGTGGCAGGCTTTTATTAAACCCTTGTTTGCCGCCTTATAAATGCCGCGCATAATTTTTAAAGATTCGTCGGGATAAACTTCAGGAACTATGCCGTTTGAAATTTTATTTATTCTGCTAAACACGCTTTGACCGAGTTCATTGCGGGTGATGCCCAAAAGCATTATAACATTTCCCGCGCGTTTAAAATTCATTGTCATTGTATTTTTTACGTTTTCCACAACGCCCATAGCCGAAATCAGCAAAGCGGATGGTATTGCAAAAGTTTTACCGCCCACGGAATACTCGTTGTATAAACTGTCTTTACCGCTTATAAACGGAGTGCCGAACTTTTTTGACATATCGTAACAAGCCTGCGCCGCGCGAACTAATGAACCCAAAACTTCCGGCTTATTCGGGTTGCCCCAGCAAAAGTTGTCAAGCACTGCCGTCCTGTCGGGATTTGCACCGACGGCAACGGCATTTCTGAGCGCTTCTTCTATGGCGCTTGCCGCCATTTTATACGTATTAACTTTGCCGTACTGCGGGTTAAGCCCGTTAGAAAGCGCTATGCCTTTTTTTGTGCCTTTTACTACATTATCGGGACATATCACGCTTGCGTCTCCGACGCCGCCAAAGCCATGCAAAGGTTTGACCGCCGTCTGACCTTGAACTTGCGAATCATAACTGCTTATAATTTTTTCCTGCGAGCATACCGCTAAATCGGCTAAAACTTTTTTCAGGCTGTCTTTAATTTTTGCTCCTGAAATTTTTACAGGCTTTTGCAATGTTTCTTTTTTAGGAGTATACGACGCGCTTTTGACGCTTTTTGGCACGCCTTTATGCAAAAATTCCATATCCATTTGGCCTACTGTAGCGCCATTGTAAGTAAGCGTTAATTTTTTGTCGGAAGTAAACTTTCCTATGACCGCGGCTTCAACTTTTACTTTGTCAAATAAACTTATAAACTTTTTTATATTCTTGGGCGGAACGGCAAACACCATTCTTTCCTGCGTTTCCGAAACCCAAATTTCCCAAGGCTCAAGACCCTGAAGTTTTAAAGGCGCTTTTTCAAGCTCCATACGAACGCCTGTATCCGCGCCGAGCTCGCCGCAAGCGCTTGAAAATCCGCCTGCGCCGCAGTCTGTAACCGCGCGGTAAAGTTTTAAATCGCGCGCTTTAAGCTGCGCTTCTAACATTTTTTTCTGAAGCTGCGGATTGCCTTGAGGAACGGCAGATGCTCCGGAGTCGCTGTCCAGATCCCTTGACGACATTGTAGCTCCGCCGATACCGGCGCGGTCGCTGCGTCTGCCTACAGCCACAACCAAGTCGCCGGTTTTTACTTCTTTATTTATGGTATTTTTAGGCATTATGCCCATAACGCCGGCATAAACAAGCGGGTTAGCCATATAACCGTCGTCAAAACGCACGCCGCCGTTGATAACCGGTATACCCATACCGCGGCTGTAATCGCCGACGCCTTTGACGGCTTTTTTTAATACGTATTTAGGATGATGCGAACCTTTGGGAACCTTGTTTGCGCTGACCGCGGGATTGCCCAAGCAAAGCACGCCGGTAGTTGCAAGCGGTTTTGCGCCAAGCCCGACGCCCATAATATCTCTTACGCATCCGCCGATGCCCGTAGCCGCTCCGGCATAAGGTTCAAGCGCCGAAGGATGGTTATGCGTTTCATCTTTAAACGCGATGCCGTTATTTTTATCAAATTCTATAACGCCGGCATTGTCTTTAAAAACGGATAAACACCATTTTTTATTAAGCTCAATGGTGGCCCTGAAAATTGTTTCTTTCAGCATATTTTTATATTTAATGTTTACTTTTTTGCCTTTTGAGTCGACGCCTTTGTAATTTATAATGCCCGTCAAAGTTTTATGCTTGCAGTGTTCGCTCCACGTTTGGGCTATGGTTTCAAGCTCTGCGACGGTGGGATTGCGTTTTAGTTTTTTAAAATAGCCGCGTACGGATTTCATTTCTTCAAGGTTTAATGAAAGGGAATTTTTTTTGCTGAATTCTACAAGCTGCTTGTCCGAAAGTTTCAAAATTTCAATATTAGCGCAGTTCATTTGTTTTATAGTCCTCTCTTAAAGTATCTGCCGAAATCGAAGCGGCAATTTTTTTTAATTTTATTTTTTATCTATGCCAAAATTTTTAAGACTCTACTTATTGACAATAAGCCAAACATTTTACGCCATCTTTATAATCCGTTATTTAATTTCCATTTAATCATAAATTTTTAAAATTATATAAATTTCAGATTGATTTTTCAATAAGAAGCAAAACTAAAACCGCGCAAGAAAAATTATACGGCAATCTTAAATCTTACGCGGTTTTAGTATAAACTACATTTTTTATGCCGCTGCCGCTACCGCTTTGACGGCTTGGATGTCATTCAACATTATCGGGAAGTCTTTCTTTTTTCTGAGCTCTATGATACCAGCGCCGTCCAGAACGTCCTTCACTTTCATTTTTTCTAAAATACTGCCTTTAAATCCGTCCTTCTTCTCTAATCTTGCCTTTATTTTCTCCACATCCAACTCAAAATCTATTTCTACTCCACCTATATTCATTACTCCTTCTTTATCAACTTTTATTACATCCAGCATCAGTTTAGATATCACATACATGTTCACTGTCTTTTCAGCAGGCAGCATATTTTTTAGGGTGGTCACTTCACCATTTTCTATGCATTCATTAACAACATCTCTATTATTGATCGACACAAGCAATATTTCAGTCATTGTCCTCAATAAATCTATTTGCTCATTTCTTGCCGTTTCATCTATCCCGCCTTCCTGCTCGTAGCTCAATACTTCTACTGCTTTCTCTATGTACGCTTTTGCTATCGCTTCTTTTGTATTTCCTTCCAAGGGTAATCCCATATATGCAAACATCTCTCCGACATCTCCAAATCTCACCATTAATGCCTTTATTATAATCGGTTCCTCTTGCGTCCCAAATATACCGCTGATTATTTTATCTTTAAGTTCCTGTCCGGCTTTTACATATTCGCTCTTTCCTAATTTCTCAATTTCCGCTTCTATCTTTAGCTGTTCCTCGCTCCTGCTTAACAATCCGTTTTGCGCATATCCGTTTATCAACTCACGATCACCGACAATAAGAAGCGTGCCGCCGTTTTCTTCAAGCGCTTTTTCCAGCGCTTCCATATTATGCACGTCTGTCGCATGCGCGGGATTGCTTGCATCGGTTACAATTAATACGCCTTTGCCAAGCTCCAATGTTTTTCCTTTAATACTGTCAGCGTTAATCTCCGCGACTGACAAGCGGCTATACATTTCCAATACCGG
This sequence comes from Endomicrobiia bacterium, assembly GCA_009776745.1. Lineage (GTDB taxonomy): Bacteria > Elusimicrobiota > Endomicrobiia > Endomicrobiales > Endomicrobiaceae > Endomicrobium_B. Next base: position 5,956 of record WRNH01000047.1, read on the forward strand.
ACCTATTTTTGCCAACGGCACTTTTTTATCGTCCGATTTTCCGGCTGCTTCCTTATTGAATACTCCGTAATATATCTTCTCTTGCGACATCTTTACTATTTTCTGCGCCATTTCTCCGGACACAGCTTCGCCAATTCCCTGCAATCCTAAAACTAAGCAGTTTGCCGCTGCTGAAATAATAGTCGCATATTCCCGATTTATTGTTCCTCTCAATGTATCCAGCGCTGCCTTACTTCCCTTATTTTCTTCATATATTTTATTTATCAATTCCGCCAAATTGGTTCCGTTTTTCTTATCCATATTCAAATATTTAGCTAACGGAAACTTTGATATCGCTTCTACATATGCGCCGTCTCTCAAAACATCATTAGACAGCTTGCCGGAAAACTCTTTGACCAATGCTTGCGTATCTGCATTTGTGTACTTGCTTAATGTGTTCAGTTTTTCCTTATTATTATCGCGTATCTTTTTATCATCGATTTCACTTTCCCAGGCGTCCAATGTCGCAGCAGTTATATTTCTTATGTCCGCTTCCTCATTCTCTTTGACATAATCTATAAGTTTATTAAATGCCGCTTCATCTTTGATATCGGGATTTACCAGCATTACTCCTAAGAACGTATTTCTTAAGAACATGCTGTCTTTCATGCTCTCTCCTCCCAATGCTTCATAGATATTTTCCATTGTTATGACGGCGGCGCTATCCGTCTTTTGTCTCAACTGCGGCAGTAATACCTGTCTATATCTGTTTCTATAATTATTTTTCATTTCTTCTGTTGCTTCCATTCCTTTTTGTTTCTGCTGTTCAACAAATATCGACATCTTTTGCTCTATTTCTTTGTCTATTTCTTCTAATCCTTTTTTTCTTTCAGCAATAACCAATTTATCTTTTTCCGCTTCCAACTTCTGCATTCCCTTTACCACATTGTAATATTGCCTGTCGGATTTAAGCCAGCCTCCCGTCATTGTTTCCATCGCTTTGAGATAATCTCCGGCTCTTACCGCTGCATCAAATTCTTTAAAGTTATAATTTCCGCTGAATTTTACTCCCTCTCCTTCGGCTGTTTGCTTTAGAGTCAATAGTTTTTGATAGTTATTTATCAATTCCTGATCGCCAAAAATTAGTTTACCTGATGGGTCAATTTGAAGTGAAGCTAATAACGAAGCAATTTTAATATCCGCAGTTCCATCAATTCCAATATTCTTTATCCTTTCCCTCTTCAAATTACCAAAATTTCTCTCGGCTTTATTTATGTTTCGTTGAGAATATTGTATTTTCCCAACCTCTATATATCGTTTTATTTTCCCAAACAGCCCTCCAGAATAATAACCGGCTTCATCTAATTTAGCATATTTGGCTCTTAAGTTTTCTTTATTGCGGACATTATTATAAACGTTATCGGCTGCTGAAGCTATATCTTTTCCAACAAGCTCTTCACTAATTCCTGTTTTTAAATATTGATTCACTAAAGATTGAAACTCATCGGCATTAGCGGTTTTATTTTGATTATGCAACAATGCCTGAATATTTAAAATATCCGTCAATGAAGCTCCGTTTGAAACTCCTGTAGCAAGTATGTCTTTTCTCTGTAGTTCATATACTAAGTCCAATGAACTTTGAACGCTATAATCAACGTTAGAATCAGTCTTTCCTAATATTTGTTGTACCGCACGAATATTTGCTTCAACTGCTTTTTCTGAAATTACACGTTCTCCGTTCTCATTATACCCTGATAATTGCATTGCAGAACCTAATGCCACAGAACCTTTGCCCGTTAATTCATAGCCATTATGATAGACGGGATTACCTTTTTCATCTACAAAAATTGGCGATTTTAGCTTATCAATAAACATATTTATTTCTGTTTCATTTAATCTCATTTTCTCAAATGCTGCTCTCAAATTTCTTTCATTTGTAACATAAGGTCTTCCCTGAGTTTTAACATTTGCCAGTTCTGCTCCGCTCTGCCTTACAATTTTGTCTTCAGCTCCTTCTCCGGTTCTTCCTTCGCCATACACTCTGTCATTTATCAAGTTAACATAATCTTCGCCTGTATTACCTCTCATCTTTTTCTCGTATTCGGCAGCATAAGCATCTATTGTATGTCTGTCTGATATTATGTGGATTTTTATATTATCAATAATTCTTCCCTCAGACTTAGCTTGATCGGCAAAACGAGTTCCCAAAACTCTTCCTGCCAACTGCTCAACGGCTGACTTATAGCTCAAGTGAGGGTCAAACATAATCAAATCAATTTTTTCTATGCCCTGATATTTCTGAAGTTGAATATCCACACCTCTTCCCATCTGCTCATAAGTGCCTATAAAATGATAATAGTTTCCGGACTTATTTTTAGCAAATTCGGCGCCGGCTTCTTTGGACATGCTCGCGTCAAACCATGCAATAGTGTCGCCTAACTTAACCGTTTTTTTCACTCCATTAGCATCTAATATTTCTCTTGTAACATCAAAAACACCGAGTAATTTGGAATATTGTTTAAACAGATCTATCTTTGCCTGATTTTGAATACCCATTATTAAAGTTTTATCTGCGGCAAGCATTGAAAGTATCGGTGTTTCAAAAGATTTAAATACGTGATCAGAAATATCCAATGCTTCTATTTTTACAAGTTTACCGCTCTTGTCTATGTAGCTTGTCTTGCCTGTGAGATTTATAGAAGTCGGGTCAGTATAGTTTTTACCTTCCATCTTCATGGCTTTTTGCGCAGAAGCTGAATAAGTGCCCGTTAATCCTATAAAACCCTTAGCTTTCATTAATGCCTGTATTATGGCAGTTGAGCTATGTTTCTTATCTCCTATCGCCGTCATCCCTTCTATTTTAACTCCCTCATACCCTTTAACGTTTTGTCTAATCAAATGCTCGGCTTCCATTATTTGCTTATAGCCTACTCCCGGAACCAAATCTGCGACTACGCCGTTTGCTATAAGCTGCAATTTCATCTTGTTTTGTGCATCTAGCGCTATTTCATAGTTTACACCTTTAACCCATGTAAGTTTAGACATCAAAACATTATCTAATACCTCTTTAAGCGTAAATTCGGTGCCAAAAAGGTTTTTGGCATCACTTCCTATGATTTTTGAAGTATTACTTTCAAATTCGGTAAGTATTCTCGTATAAGCCTCTTCAAATCCTTTTGAACCTTCTATTTCTCCTTCAAGCAAAAGCTTTGTTCTTTCTTTGAGATTTATCTCTACGGCTGTTTTCATTAAAGACATCATTTCGGCGGACATTGCAGCGTTAGTGGCTCTGCTCTCCAGTCCTTTAATTATATCGCTGACTTTAGCTGCAACCTCTCTCGGCAATGTTGTTTTCAATAAATCTTGTAATGACGAAATGATAGGCGCAATGTCGCCTGCATCTAGTTTGTTGTTCTCATATCTACCATACTGCTCTAATATTTTTTCATAATTAGGATCTTTTTTGAGTGCTTCACGAACTTCTTTTATAGCTGTATCTAAAAATTTATATTCAGTCGTTCCCTTTTCAGCTAAACGCATAAAAAATTGCGCCATTGAAGAATTGAGATTTTCAAATCCGCCGGAGCCTGCCATCATAACTCTTGACAAATATACCATCATATCAGCTTCGTCGCCTATCATAAAACCTACTTCTCTCGCGGCAAAGCCTTCCCTAGCCAAGTCTGTAAAAGCAAAATCTGTATATGTCATAAACAATATTTCTTTTAATGTTGTTGCCGCTACATTATCTCTGTCAGCTTTAGCATAGCTGTACAAATCTCCATATAATCCTTCTATTCTGTTCTTGAGACTCATAGTATTAGTGTTTATATCTGCCAAGATAACGGTACGTTTGCCTAGTATATCATTTAGCAATTTTAAAGACGGCATTAATACAGCCACAACAGAAGTCTTGCCTTCACCGGTTCCCAAGACATTTATTCTAAACCCCTCATTATTTATTTCCTCCAGTCTCTCTTTTACCTTAATCTGATCTTGCTTAGAAAACTCTCCTTTTTCCACAGCTTTCAACAGCATATCGTTAAATATGCCTTTAATGGCATTATACTGCGCCACTGACAAACCATACCCCCATGAAAGATTACTGCCGATTTGCATATTTAAACTGCTTTCCAACAAATACTCCATAAGAATTTCCGCCTGTTTTTTATCTATGACAAGGTTGCCTTCAGCGTCAAAAATGCCATTTTTTCTAACTTTTCCGTTTTCTCTAATTTCTTTAAAATCCAGCTCCGGCGGATATTTTCTGTCCCACATCTTTTTTGTTTCTTCCCAACGTTCCGAGAGAATCTTTTTTTCTCCTTCGCTTTTTGCTTCTTGTATCCGTTTTGCAGCCTCTGTTTCTGCTGCTTCTTTAGCTTTTTCAGCAGCGTCTTTTCCGGTCTTTTCATACAATTTTTTAAAAGCTTCTCTTTCCATGTTAAAAAAATTATTTACATGCTCGACACTAGGTATGCTTTTATTTTTGTAACCGTTTATCTCGCCGTTTAACAATCTGAATTTTAAAATTGCAAACATTTCATAACTAAAATCAAAATCTCCGGCCTTAAAAATCCCTCTTTCAATATTTAGCAGATTATTTTTAAACGATTTATCTGCAACATCTCTGAAATTCCCTGCCATAACTTCATTGAAATATTGCACATCTCTCTCAACAAACTGCTCCATACCGCTTTTAATTACTTCAATATTACGAAGCAAAGCAGGCAAATCTATAACATTCATCATTAATATGTTGCTTGTCTTTAGCAACCTTTCGTACTGTTGCTTACTTCCCTCATATTCTTTTTTAAGTTCGCTAAGTTCTTTATCCTTTACTATCTCTTCTGCATTTAGTCTAATCTCTCTTTCATTAATCTCATTTTCAAGTTTATGAATCTTCTCCGCAGTTTCTCTCATCTCTTTTCCGAGGGTATCCATCAAATATATGTCTTTGGATGAATTATATTGTGTTTTTTGGGATTCTTCTAAATCATTCCACTTTTTAACCTCTCTACTAATCCGTTCATCGGCTTTTTCTTTATCTGTAACATTTTCTATAAACTTTCTCGCTAACAATCTATTTTCTGCAACCTTATCGGATTTTTCTTTCTCAATAACTTGCATAAAATCTCTCAATGAGATTCCGCTATCATATTCAATCAGTACTGTCATTAAGAGCTCGTCTGACAATTTATTTAATTCCTTCGTAAAGTTTCTGCTTTCGGTCTCAGAAAAAACTTTAATGGTAAGTCTCCTTAACTCTTTTATATCTGATTTAAGTTCTTTGACAGACAGAGGAGAATTCAAAACAGATTCCAGTTTCTTGTAAACTTCATTGATTTGTAATCTGCGTTCATATTCTTTTACAATATCAGGCGCATTTCTAGTATTTATGCCATTATTTTTCAAACCGTAAAATTTATCCAATATATTTATCATACTTCTGGAACTTGTCAGCTCTGTTTTCTCAAACAACAGTTTTTCCATCTCTTTTTGGATATTTGCACGCTCAACTTCCGAGATTTTGTTTACGGGGTCTGAGATTTTTCTTTCAAGGTCTGCGATTTCTCTTTCCTTGAAGCCAATTTCTCTATTGATATCCTCAATTATTTGTCTGTTTATTATTTCGTTGTTTTTAATATTTTCTTTATACTCCGGTGTAATAAAATCTCTAAAATTTCGATTTTCAAACGCTTCTCTAAGTTTTTTGAAATTGTCAATTGTTCCATTTTCGGTAAACTTATCTATCGCTCCGTCCAATAAGATCTTGCTGTTTCTGCTGATATTAACATTTTCCGCCCTTGCTTGGGCATTTTCCAGCATTGATCTGACAAATTCTTTTGCCATTTCTTTCATGGTATTTGTGACGGGAATATTTTTACCTTCTAATTTTATAGTTTTAATTTCTTTCCCGCTTTCCAAGCCAAGATTTATGAATTCCATATTGTTTCTCATTTCTCTGTTAAGATCAGAATTCAGATCAAGACGGACTGATTGCAACATCTCAACGGCTTCAATTCTTGCGGAAAGTTCTCTGTCTATTCTATTAATATCTCTTTGGATCTCCGGGAGATACTTTGAATTACTGCGGTCGCCCAATGCTTCTATTAAGGTGCCGCGTTCTCTATTAAGATTTTCCATTACAGTTTTATTAGAAGCCGAAGAATCGTCTATTTGCCTTAAGATTTCAAATTTACCGAATAAATCTGCCTCGGAGATTCTGGAATTTATAGCTCCGTTTAAGATTTCGTTATTCAACTTTATGCCATCAATGTCTTTTCCGCTTCTTGTAAGGTCTATAAGTTCTGAAACAGAGAATTCTCTTCCGTTTTCTTTATAATGAGCGACTCTGTCAGAAGCTTCTATTTTTGCCGCTTCCCTAAGCGACTCTCTGCCTGCCATATCTATTCTGATATCATTGCCTTTTGAATCTTTTATTTCAACCATACCTTTAGACGGATCAATTAAGCTGTTTAATGTTCCGCCTGACAGAGACTTAACAAGCATTCTGGCTGCAGCATGTTCTATAAAACTTCTGCCGGATTCAGACATTCCTTTTGTAAACTCGGCAGGCGCTTTGAAGTACTCCGCCGCGCCGCGCGAATAAAGCTTTGATATTCCGGCTCGGTCTAATGCCGTATATTCTCCTGCGGCGCTCGGCAGCAGCAGCATGGACATGGCGCCCAACACATATTCAAAAAATCCGCCCATTTCGCCGTTTGACAAGTGGAAGATTTTGTCCAATCCAAGCAAATTATCAATAGAGCCGCCTATCGCATGCCCGAATAAAAATTCTGCAAACTCAAACTGTTTCATCGTGAGAGCCATATTTATGCTCGCGCCGGCTGTGCCAAATTTTTGCAGGAAGTTTCCGAGCCAAAACGGTCCTTTCTTAAAAACAGCTTGGACTCCATTGCCAAAAGCCTGCGCCGGCATTGCCATTGCAAAGAACGGTGACACGACAAAGCCCATGCCAAAACCGCTACCGATTATTTCTGCCCATTTGTCGCGTGTATTTTGATCTGCGACATCGCCGAAAAATACTGCGCCGTAATCTTTCCATACTGAACCGCTAAGTCCCCAAATTTCTGAAAGATTGGAAGCCCCTGAATGAACTTCAAAATAATCCGTATTAAATACATAATTCAGCCCTAGTTTGCATGAATCAACAATGCCGTTAAGAATTGGCATAGCCCAAGCATTAAAACCGGCAAGATGAGCTCCGGAAAGCAGCATACTCATATAAGTTTGAGGCGAAGTCAAGCCTCCGAGCGAACCGCTTATATTGTATTCTGCCCAGAATCTGAAGCTGCCGGTATTTCTGGTCCATATGCTGCCAATCATCCCGAAAGCGGCGCCAAAAGCAAATATCATCATCAACTCATTGGGGTTCAAATTCGTAAAAGGGTTAACGCCGTTAGATAAATTTCCGGATATTGTCATCATTGCATTCAGAGAAGCGCCCGCCAAACCGAACATCGCGGCTGTTTCGGCATGATAAGCAAATTTTTCCGAGAATGTCGTTAAGTCTTTGTATTGTTTGACATAACCCTCTTTAGCTTTGACTACCTTTTCGCGTAAGCTTACAGGATCTCCAGCCGCCGCGGTTTTAATATTGCTTACAAGAGACTGGAAAGAAAATCCTGCCGCAATTAATAAATTAAACACTCCGCCAATATAATTTCCGTGTTCAAAAGCATATTGAGACTGCTCCATTGAGCGGTAAATCATGTAGGAATTGAAAGCTTTGGAAGCTAAGAATCCGCCTCTTGATGTAAATCCAGCCCATTTATTCCACTTTATATCAAATTTACTCCAAGCACCATTTTTGCCGAAAGCCCCGCCGGTTGCTGCACCAATCAAAGCGCCCGTTCCAGCGCTCCAAAGCATATTACTCCAATTTATACTGCTCCAATTCCAGCCGCCGCTTTGATAAAGCTGTGCGCCAATATTGATCGCAGCTCCGCTGACAGCGCCTATACCGGCATTTATTGCAGCGCTTCTCAGTCCTGCTTTTACGGCAGCTTTTGCCGCTTCTTCTATAGCGGCTTTTGTCATTTCTCCTGTTATTTCTCCTGTTATTTCTCCTGTTATTTCTAAACCGGCTTTCCACCATGCCGTGCGAGTAAACAAACTCCTCAATCCGGCCAGGAGCCCATTGCCTATGTTAGCAATACCTTTTACAAGTCCGCCTCCCAAGAAACATGTGCCTATGGCAAGCGCATCCAAGCCGGCCATACCCCATTGCCCTGCGGTAGCATGGTCAACAAAATCGCCAACCTTGTTATAAGCATAAACTGCGCCGGAAACCGCAACTGCAACAGCAATTGCAGCGGTAGCTATTTGCGCTAAAGTAGCCGTACCTGCAAAAATTGCCGACCACCCGACAGAACCTAATCCGCATGTAGCAATTGTCGTAACAACTACCACAACAGCTACAACCGCTCCTACAACGATTTTTAGTTCCTGTTTTGCTTCGTCTCTTCTTTGCGCGATTGTCATTTCCGCATAGCCTTTGATTATTCCCGCATCTGCCATTACCTTTGCCGCAATATTGTTTATTGACACGCTTGCAATATTTGATTTTTCTATTGCTCTATACGCCGACGAGTTTCCTATTCCCGCATTTGCAAAATATCCGCCGTTAGTGTCTAATATATCGCCGTCAGCGGCAACGGATTCTGATTTATATGTTGTGACAACGCCGGCAGCATTTCCTAAAGTCCCGCCGAAAGAGCCTGAAGCTCCATTATAGGCATAAACATAGCTTGTAGTATTTCTGCCCGATATGTTTTGTCCCGCATATTTTCCTTCAAAGTATGTTCTTATGAAATCATAGCCGGTTTCTCTTCCGAGGTCGTCAAAAGTGTAATTCGTATTGCTGTATGCATAACTTGCCGCGGCGTTAAGTTTTCCTGCTGAACCGCCGTATCCGCCGCCGCTTATAATGCCGTCAAGGCTTACGGAGTTTAAGTCTGACGCGCTGTTAAAATCCCATCTCTTTGTAATTCCGCTTACGCTCTTATTGATTATGGCGCCGTTTGCATTTGCAGTTATACTTGAGTAAACATTTGTATTTGCCGTTATGTAAAACTGATTGTTATCGTAATCTATAACTTGGCTGTATTGGTTAGAACGGCTGGTTCTCGTTTGCGTTCCGTCGGCATTAGGACTTACTCTTATGTCGTATTCAACGCTGTATCCTTTCTCAGTTTTTGCAAGCGCGCCGTAAGACATATCTTTGTTTAATTGATAAGTGTTTGTCTCGTAACGATCTGTTGTTCTTAACACATTGTAAGTCCCGTCTGAAAACTCCTCATACATATTGCTTCTGCGCCCTTTTGTGTCTGCAACTGTTCCGCCGACATAATCGTAAGAAGTTCTTTCGTAATCCACATAAACAGGATTTTTGTTTACGGTTCCGTCAGGCGCTGCGTAATTATAGGTTTCGGAAACAATGTCTCTGCCGTATTTGATAACCGCTTTGCCGTAAGTTATGCTTCCGTCCGGCATTTGAATTTTTGCATTATGGTCTATAACGCTGTAATCGCCCGTGTCTGTAAAAGATCTTATCAGTTTATCGCCGTCAAAAATTTCATGTGACCACGAATTTTGCATTATGGCAGTTGTTTTTAACGGATCTCTGCCGAACAGGCTCCAATTTGTTGAGTATTCGTAATTTATAGTTGTTCCCGTTTCTCTAAAAACTTCTTTGATATTGCCGTTAATGATAGTGTGCATCCAGCCGTTTGTTGACTCTTGCAAGACCCTGCCGTTCACCGCGTCTTTGACATTTGCCCTTTCATACGTTCTTGTTGTGATTGTGTTGCCGTTTTTGTCTATTATTATTGTTTCGTCTATACCGTATTCAGAGGTTATTGTGGGATTTGCCGCGTTTTTCAAAGCATTGTTTTGCTTTGATTCTTGCGGGACATTATATTGCTGATCCTGAGCCAATTTTCTTTGAGTTCTTGACGAGCCGTCGGAATAATCTATTTTTGTTTCGGATATCACTTTGGTATCGTAAATTGCAATAATGTCTTTTGTTTTAAAGACAAAAACTAACGCGGACGCGAAGCTCGCGAAATTGTTATTAAACATCGGCTTTTCTTCGCCCCATTTCCATCTTACGGAATGCTGCGTATATGCTGTCGTGACTGTTTCAGACACGACGGAAGCAATAGTCTGCGGCTTGCCGTTAATCATTACCGTGGTTTCGCTTTGCTTATAATAATTCGTTGTAGTTTTTGTGTGAGGCGATGTTGTGATGTCGGTCATCACGCCTGTTTCTGTTCCGTCTGCATTTAATTCATAGCGCGTAATGCTGCTGTAAAGGACATCTGTTCTTGTTCTTGAAGAGTATATATTGCCGGACGCGATATCCGATATATGTTTGTAATTTACTCCGTCTACAGAATACAAAGTCTCGCTTGTTTGCTCTACTTGTGTTTTTATTTCTTTTGAAATCAAAACGCCTTTTGAATCACATACGCTTTCCGTTACGCGGTCATAAATTGAATAACTTTCGGTTTTTACTTTAATTCCGCTGTTTTCTACGTTTTTGAAAGTTATATATTTTGCAAACGACGTATCTTTTAATCCGACTTTTTTTATGTCGCCTTTGGAATATAAATTATATACGGTTCCGCCGTTTAACTCTCTTGTTTCGCCTTTTTCCCATGTATTTCTATCTTGAGCAGGCGCTTTGTCCGTTAAATATTTTGGAGTATAAGAAGTTTGTTTGTAATTCACAGGCGAATAACGAAGCATTTTATTGCTTTCTTTGTCCCAGACAATATTAGTCATCTTGCCTGCTAATTCCGTATATGATGTTATATTGCCGTTTCTGTCTTTTGTCATTGAATAGCTGCCGGAGACAGCGTTATTGTTTGAAAGAATATTCAGCGTATGCGGCATATCGAATGTTCCGTCGGCTCTGATTTTAAGTCCGGCTGCTATAGCGTGGATATTGTCTATGGTCTGCTCGCCTCTTGAGCTTATAGTCAAAACATTTCTGACAATTTCGCCTTTTGACGCGTTTAAAATCTTAAATGTGTCAATCGAAACAGAACCGTTTGACGAATGAGAGATGACAATTTGCTGAACGGCTTGCTGCGCATATTCGGCAGGAGTTGTGTAAGCCTTGCCGTTGCGATCTAAAAACGTTGTCGCCTCTTTTGTCACAATCCATTTAGATAAAGATATCTTAACATCGCTGCCGCTCATATTTACCGCAAGCACGTCTCTGCTTTGGGAATATCTTGATATCTCCTTGTCAGATTCTATATAAGCAGTTCCTTCTTTTACTTTTGCGCTAAAATACTGCCCGCTTGTTATGTCTATAGCTGCGACAGTATCGCTCCTCAAAAAGCCGCCTGTAAATTCAAGAAGTAGAATATTGCTTAGGTTTATTCCGTTAAACTGCCCGCTGATATTATCGTAGTTGGCAAGAAGTTCTGCTTTCTTTGCGCCAAGCGAAGCCGATAAATCATTGTTTAACGCAGAATAGAACGAAGGCAGAGCAAATTGAATACCTTCGCCTTTTGCATTAGTTGCAAATAAGCACTGCACAATACCGTTTTTATCAACGTATGCCTGTCCGCTGTTTGTACTGAAAGACCCCGCAAGAGTTCCGTCGGTATTATATTGCTGCACGGAAGCTCTGACAACTTCTGCATTGCCATCCTTAAAAGCATTCTGATAGTAGCTTACAATATTCTTAAAGTCGTCAATATTTGTAATTTTTCCTTCCATCGCGCTAAATTTGACAGTTATGTCTTTAGGACGCTCTTTTACTTTGACTTCATATATTGAGTTGGACAAAAGTACTTTACTGTTTGCATCATACATCGTTTGATAATTTGTCACTCCGACTATATTCTTTTTTGCGTCCATATTAACAACGATAATGGACGAATATTTATATCCGTTTTCGGTATATGTCTTGATGTTAACAAACTGCTTGTCATTACTGCCAAGCGAAAAATCTATATTATTGCCCATTGCGTAACTGTACAGATTTCCATATATACTGCTGTTCTTTGACGTGACTTTAGTGCTATGACTGCCTTTGTTATAGTTGTCAGAATACATATCGCGCAAAGAATCAAAAGTCTTTTCAGTAATGGTAGTTGTAATGGTTCCAAATCCAAATACATTGCCTTGCGAGTGAATTTCAACAACGCTTATCGCAGCGGGTCCCGTTCCAAAAATATCGTCGTTGATTCGGTATTCCGTTAGCGTCGAAGCTCTGCTTTTAACGATGCTTGCAGCTCTGCTTTCAATAGTTGTAATTTTTCCATATTCGCCTCTTACGCGCTTGCTTATATCAGCTTCGCTCACATAACGTTTTTCGCCGTTGATATATATTTCTATATTTTTGTCGCCTGTAGGACTTAACGCCGCATTTTCCGCATTTTTCAAAACAACCCTGCTTAAGTACCCGTTAGCATCGTAATAATTTGCCATTATCTTGCCTTTAAGCAAGCCCGACATAAATTTGTCGGCATATTCTCCACTGTAATATCTGTTTGCAACAACAGCATCCATTTCGCTTATCGGATAAGTATGCGTGTATTCGCCTTCGGTAATTGTAATCTTTACCTGCAAACCGCCTCCTGCCATTTTACCTGAAGCCCAGTCAAAATAAGGAAGCTGATTTTCAAGGCTTACTTTAATGTCTGCGCCGGGCAACTTGTCTTTGTATTCTTTTATAATATCTGATGTATCTATCAAACCGGCTGCAACCTTATAGTTAAGCTCCGCTTCTTTGTTGGACGCAATAAGCTCGCTAAAAGATTTTAATTCGCCGCCTGCTTTGCTCCACGGCAAATCAGATAAGAATTTAGCGCCGGTATCGTTTGCATCCTTTCTTAATTGAGCAATATTTGCGTCATTTAAATCATATTCTTTTCCCTGGGAAAGTATTTTATTATCTTTGACATTGTAAAACTCGCCCGTAACTTCATCAAAATAAAAATACTGATAGCCTTGCGATTCTAATGTAACTGCGGGAGTCAATTCAACATAGTTCCTCTGTTTGGTTTCTTTCACAGGCTCTTTTATAAGCGGTATTCCTCCAACCGCTTCAACTTCGTGCAGCATGCCGTCTTTATCTTGAAATTTTGCATTATTATAATTTTTATCTCCGGACAATGTCCCG
>WRNH01000048.1 GCA_009776745.1 Endomicrobiia bacterium
TTTTAATTATTATTAATAATGTTTGCAAGCAGTTTTATGTTCAAAGATCTTTTTCTCAGGCTTAAATTATCTATCTTTCTTGTGGGTTGATGACCACCTTGCCGTTTTTATGCGGCGCTTAGCAGGCTCTTGAGTTCTCTTACGTCAAACTGGGCTGTGCTGCTCTTGTCTATGTCTATGTTTAATCTTACTTCGGCTATCGCCGGTATCAATTCAATTATTCCGCTTAAAGCAGCGCTGTCTTCTTTTATAAAAGCGTCTTCAGCCAATTCGTTGACCTTTTCCGCAAGCGCGTTCTGCAGATTACGCGAGAAAATCTTATCTGCCGCCGCTCTCTTCATTCCGGCAGTCTGTTTTGCCGTTTCCTGCCTTACCCGCTCTTTAAATGCGTCGGCATTTTCGACCGGCTCTGTTTCTTTTCCTGACATCGTCTGTATTCTTAAAGCTTTCCCGAGCTGCTTTTCGAACGTTTTATTTGTGATCGTTCCGACAACGGTTTTTGATATGAGCGCTTTTTCAAGCACGCCTTCAAGATAAGCCGCCTGCAAAGATTTAACTTCGGTTTTATCTTCAACTTTCAGTTCAATATCGTTTAAATAAACGTCCAGCGGGTCGATTGCCTTCAGATTCAGCGATTCTCTCACGGCGCCGACATTGCCCGACTTGAGCATATTTAACAGTTCGGCAATTTTTTCATTCGTAAGTTTATCAAGCGCCGCCAAACTTTCATCGGAAAGATTATACGCCGAATTTTTAACAAAATCGGCGGTATATTTATTTTTTCCTACGGAGGCAAGGATCGCCTGATCTTTAAGAACTCTGAGCGCCCATATTTTATCTATAAAAGATCTGTCATCGGAGGCAATTTTCGTGATCACTTCGTTGTTGTTAAGGATTTTTATATCGCCGGTTTCCTGAAGTTTCGTTATAAGTTCGCCGGAATTATTATAGCCCGTGATTTCGGAGGCTTTTTGCTCGCTTGCCAAAGCAAAATCATAAACCGAAAGTTCGTCTTTAGAATTCTTGCGGAGAACTCCGTCAAAGCCTATTGCCCTGTAATCAAAATCCGCCGCGTCTTGTCTCAAATCGGCTATTATCTTTATCCCGTTTGCGCGCGCTGTGTTAAAAAAATTCTTTATTTCCGCTTCCGAAAGATTAGCTCTTAGAATCTGATAATCCAAAATGATCTGCCCGTTTCCTGTTTTTTGAAAATCGCTCAGGCATGATATCAAATCATCTTTCGTATTAACATTGTCAAGGAAATAGTATATATTCTGCACCGCTGCCAGCGTGTCGGCGTTTTTTATATCCCTTATGCCGGTAATAAAATACGCAATGTCTCTTCCGTAAGCCGAATCATTTACGGATAAATTGGCGCGGACATTGCCTTTTTCATCATATTCAAAACCCGTTGTTTCCGCTTCGGCGTTTATATTTACCCAATCGGTAACAACTTTTTCTTTTATGGATACGCCCGTCGCTTTTCCTATAAGTTTAGAAAGTTCGTTCGTTATTTTGCTGTTGTCGTTTTTGACGGCATCCTCGATCGCGCTCAAATCAGCCCCTTCGGCAAAAATCACAAGCATGTCTTTTTCGGAGCTCATCCAAACGCTCTTATTGCCGATTTTTACTCCCGTAGGTCTAAAGTTGAACCGCTTTTGCATGAGAGGCATCTTGTTTATCATGTAAACGGGGACCGATGTCTCGGTTACGCGGATGACAAATGCTTCCGGTTTATCAAGTTCATTAAAACTTACCTGTTTCTCCGTAAAGCTGTAATTTACAAAAATCCTTCTCACAAAATCTTTTTTGGCCCCGCTTCCAAAAAACTTTTGCAAAGCCGAAAATATGGAGAAAGATGCCAAGCCTTTAGATAACAATAAACCCGCTCCATTAACAATACGAGTAATCCCGGCAGCTAAAGATGTCATCATCAACATGCCTAAATACGAACCCTCCGATTGCCATATAGGCCGCTGCTGTCGTTCTTCTTCTGCAGCGGATTTCTTTTCATCCGCAAGCTTTGTAATGTTTAATATATATGTTTTAAACCGGTTATTGGCATCATACTCAACTTCATTTTCAGAGGAATAATCCATATCAAACACTTCAATGCCAATGTTGTCTTTATAAATTTCAGCAAATTCGCCGTAACGGCTCCGACTTGTCAAAATCGCCTTGTTATCCAAATATATTACAACTATATCGTCTTTAATATTATCTTCTGTGTTTATCGGAAATTTTTTCAAATTAGACTTAATAATTTTACTTATTTCATTTCTGAATTCCTCAGGTGACAAACCTTGCGCGCTGATTACAAATTCCTTATAAAAACCATTGTCTTCAATTCCCCATGCAACGGATTTGGGAGGAGTAATTTTATACAATTCTTTCAGAAATTCATCAACCGTATTACCCATATGCAATGCCGGAGCCCTACGCTGGGCATCAGCATACCTGATACCGCCTTCTAAATCTGTATTATTTCTTACCAAGTACGAATTATATAATATCTCATGCGGACTGACAAGTATAGTAAATCCAGGAGTAGCGGCCATACTCTCAGTAAGATTAAACATAGACATAACAGTAATAAAAGCTACAACTATAATTACATTCATAGTTCTCGTTATTCTTCTAATCAACTGTGAAGGTCCTTTGGCAACGGATTTAAAACTTCCGTCTTGCCCGCCATCTGTTTTGCCGTCCCTATTCCTCTTATAAATGCTTTCTACGAAATTTTTAATCGAATTTATATAATTCTCATTATTATCCATCGCAATTCTTACATATTCCGATTCATCGCTTCCGGTATATTGGACGATAAATTCAGTATTGCCATCCCTGACAAAAGTAAATTTAAGCTGTTTCAAAAATTCAACCAAATCAACTTCAGGATACTTTTCATGCAATGACACCGCCGCAGCCGTAAAAAGCATTTCCGCTTCCAGTGAATCAAGATAGTTGTCTCCGGTTGAAAGTTTATTTTTTGAAGCTTCGTCTAATATTTTGACACTTTCTTTGGAAAGTTCATTTTCCGTCTTTTTTGGTATAACTATCTTGTCTTCGCTGAGTCTACCTTGGCTTTCAATAATTCTAACCAAAGCCGCCTCCAAACTAAACGGATTCCTTTCAATTGTTGATAATCTCAACAAAGCGTGAAGTCTGTATTCCGCCTGAAAACTGCCGGAAAACAGTTTGTGCAAACTATTTTTATTCTTGATATTTTTTATATACATGTATCCGACTTGCTTTGGAATTCCTAACGATTTCATATCTTTCTCAAGTAAATAATTCATATTGGTTGTGTCTTTTAACGCAATACCTTTTTTATTTAATGTTTGGCGCAACTCCAATTCAAAGGCAGAATTAAAAAATTCAAGTTTTGTATTTGTTGATATTGTCTCTTGCATCACGTCTTTTGATTTAGCAGACAATTTTATTAAATCAGCCAGATGGCCTGCCGAAAGCAATAACCTCTCTATTCTCCGTTGGTTATTCATTCTATGAATAATATTTGCTTCATCATAATTGCTTTCAAAAGCATACGCGTTTGCCACATAAAAAAAACTTAACATTTTATATAGCGTATCATCTATATAGATTTTGCCTACTTTTTCATATCCGAAAACCAACGCTTCTTGTAAAGCCAGCGAATCTATAGTATAGTAAAAGCCGGAAATCAAATCTATCAGCAAATCCTGAACTTTCTTATTATTGTTTTCTATCGCTTTAAAATAGTAAGCCTCTATGAGGTTTTGCAGTTCCCGCTTAAACTTTTCTTCGTCATCAGATGTTTCGGATTTTTTAAATAATGATTCTATTTGTTTTTTGTTATCGGTTAATAATACTTTTACATTATTTTCTAAGTCCATATCTATGTCCAGTTTATCCTCCAGATATTTGACTGTAGACGCAGTGAAAATAATTTCCTTTGCTTTAAGCCGCACATCTTCTATAAAATTATTTAAAGCATGTATAATTATTCCGAAAAAAGGCACTGAAAGCGCGGCTGTTGAAAGCAAAATGCCTGATTTTATAACGATTGGCATTAATCCTGCAACTGGAGGCAGAAAGAAAGAAACCGTCAATACTGAAGCAATTGTTAATGAAAAGACGATTGCTTTTACAATTCTCGTTCTCAACACTCTCGTTTTATATTGGGAAATGTCAAAATTATCATGCAAAGCCGCAAAGTGTTTAGATGACATAAACAATAATTTGCCAAGTTCTACACATCCCGTATACAAATATGCCTTAATACCCGTATAACCTCTTTCTTCTATAGCTTTTTGTGTTTCCGGAAGAGTAAGCTTTGCAAGCGCCATCTGCGGAAGCAATCGCGGAGACATTATAAGATCCAAATAGTCCGATGTTCTTTCGACAAAAATAGCTTGTAATTTACTTTTCAATTTAAACATCCTTTCAAAGCCCATATCCTCTATCTGCCTTTCAATTCTTCTAGCTATCATCCTGTCAAACTGATAAGCTATGCCTTGGTCGTTATAATTTTCTCCCATAACCCTCCTGACTTCATCAACAGTCTCTCTCTTAAGTCTATTTATTTCTCTTCGCATATCTTCACCCTCAATTTCATCCGCTCTTTTCATAATCACATCTACTCTTTTCATAATTTCATTCTGTATTTTCGCCATATTTGTAATAACCGATTTAAATTTTTTCATATCTTCTTGACTTATACTGTCATACTGACTTCCCGCTAATTGAGCCAGTTTATCGTTTATAGCATAAACAATATCTTCTTTGTATTTTTCATTTTCTTCTTCATGCTCGTCGTTTGACAGGAATGTCAGTCTATCCAAGCTGATTATATCCTGTACCATATATTCTGCACATCTTATCATTTTTTCTTCATAACCAAGCTCGCTGATTTCTTTATATATATCCTCTATCATATTCATATTTTTAATTAAGTCGCGCTGTAATTCGGGGATGCGAGGATATACTCCTTCTAAAAATTCCTGCAACAGAGTTTTGTCATAGGATGTTGCGGCACTCCGGTTATTTTCAATTTTATCATAGTATTTATTGGTTGTCTGCACGTTTTGCAATTTCTTTTTTGTATTTTCATTAATTTTTATTGTCACGTCAGGAAGCGCTTCCACATAGTCTAATTGTCCGATATACACAGATTCCGCCGCCGATATATACTCTACCGGCA
The DNA here is from genome assembly GCA_009776745.1 of Endomicrobiia bacterium. Taxonomy (GTDB): domain Bacteria; phylum Elusimicrobiota; class Endomicrobiia; order Endomicrobiales; family Endomicrobiaceae; genus Endomicrobium_B. The sequence continues at coordinate 5,183 of WRNH01000048.1, forward strand.
ATTTGTATATTTTATTTTTACTTTCAACAAACACAAAAATAATTGTTTTTTGCGAACCGTCAAGTTTTATTTCAAAATCAATATACATTTCAAATTTGCCGGTTATAATTAACGATCTTACGTCATTGGTTACTATTTTTTTGTTAAGCAATAGTCCTTTTACTCCGTTTTTTATTGTTTCTATTTCATCCGGAACTTGCAGTTTATCTGATTTTGCTATTTTTTCCGTTATCTCTTCTATTTTACCTGCAAGTTTTAGATGTTCTATTTTCTCCACATCCTGTATTTTATATCTTATAATAGCTTGTTTCCCGCTTTTTGGTTTGCCCATAACAACCGCGTAACTGCCGTCGTCAAGCCTGTACAGTTTATCCCAATTGATAATATGTAAATCTTTGAGTTTTTCGGATAGTCTGTCATCATTTGTTTCCTGAAACAAACTTTCTACCGATATTGATAATGACGTCATATCCAATGAATCAAAAATGTCCTCGTTAAAATTTGCGCTTACGCCGGCGTTTAATAAAGCGCTTTTTTCCTGCGCTGAAATAGCTGCAAATTTGCGTCGGCGATATGAACTTAAATCCCTATCATTAATCCTGACAAAATTCAACATCAACCTTTCTTTTTTTCCTTGTTCATTTTTACTAAATTTCATAGCAACATCATCGGATAAGCGAATTATATACCCGTCATCCGCGGCATATATATGCGAAAACATACCATTTTTAATAAGCCTCTGTATTTGTTCAAATTTTGGATCCGCAGCTATACGTTTTTGTTCTTCCAGTAATTTTTTTTCTCTTTCTATTGCCGCTTCTACTTTACCATAATCAAGCAAACTATGATATCCTTCTTGCAAGCTTATTTCGGAAGCAACTTTCGCAATAGTACCGCCGTATCCGCTGCCCTCCATGCTCTGCACAGATCTCTTTTTTTCCGCTATATCATTGCTGTTATGCTCCTTCTCATAATTTATCAAAACACTATCACAGCCGCGTTCTTTTGCAAAATCCATAAGATACTTCAAAGCTTCATAATACGCAATGTCTCTTCTGTCTATCAAAGAACTTGTACCGTCTCTAAACTGAGGAATATTTTCCTGCGCATGGATAAACATTACGGATTTACCTTCAGATTCGCTTATAATAAAATCAAATCTGTTTGTAAACTTACCGTCTATAAACATTTGCAGCACTTCGTAATCTTTATGCATAAGCCATTTGCTTCTGTAATTTACTCTTTGTAAAGGTTGACGGAGGCTTCCCGTACAATCGCCGGTTCTTTCGCCTATCTCATAGTTGTCTATATTTCTCATTGATAAGCTGTATTCAATTCCTTCTCCACGGACAAAATAATAACCCTGCAGTATCTTTTCCAACTCCTTCGCGGACTTTTGTTCATCTGGGCTTTTTTTATCTTCAAGAAACACCTGGACGTCATGCATCGCATACACTATTTCGTCAATAAATAATCCTATTTTGTTATCGTCCTGCAGCAATTCAGCTAATGTATAATTTGTCCTCATTTCAAAAAATTCTACTAAATCGTACTGACGAGTGAAGGCTGAAATGATTTTTTCAACTCCCTCTAACTTAGACTTTAATTCCTGTATAGCGTCTTCATCCGTTTTATTTAAATTATGCTGGGCCATATACTTGCGCGGCACATTTTCTATCGTCTTGTACTCTTTTAAAGCAACCAATTCTTTAAAACTTAATTTGCCTTGTTTTATAATATCATCAACAATCTCTTGCGGAGTGCCTGTAGACTCTTCACGCCGGTCTGAAGTATATGTATATGCAAACAAATCTTTGATTTGAAGTATTTTTTTATAAACATTTTTTTTCCCATTCAATCTGTTTAACATTTCTTCATCAAGCTCTGTATTCATTACAAAATTTATGGCCTCTTCTAACCCTATTCCTTCCTTTGAAACCTTTTCTTTAATGAATTCTTTATGTTTTTTTAAAAAGTCTTCCCACTTTTTCCATTCGCGTATATGTGCCATGACAAATCTAATGGTTCCTTCATTAACCTCTATATCAAAATCATCTGCCAAAACTCCTACTTTTCTTATACCGTCAAAACTTATACGGCTAATATCATAATTTCCGGAAAACAGTTTTTTAAACCAGTCTTTTTCTTCATATGCGCTAAGCCTTTGTAAATCACCGGGTCTTATTTCAGAAAAGCAAACAAATTCAACAATATTCGCATTAACTTTTATTCCTCCCTCAAAAGATGCCAGAATTTCCATTCTTTTTATACCGTCAAGAGTTAAACTCCTATTGCCCTTTGGCACTACACGGTTAATACTATAGTTTCCTGAAAACAGTTCTTTAAACCAGTCTTCTTTTGCATATTTTCTAAGCGCGCTTACCTCTATTGTTTTATTAGAATTGACAATAAATCCGATGGTTTCATCATTAACTTCTATCCCGAAATCATCTGCCAAAACTTTCATTTTTTCTATACTGTTAAGAGTCAAAAAGTTAATATTGTAATCTCCTGAAAACAGTTCTTTGAACCAGTCTTCTTTTGCATATTTACTAAGTCCTTCTCGAAGCTTTTTATCGTCTATTCGGTATGCCTTGGCAAATCGAGCTGCTGCTTCATTGTTGATGCCAATGGATTCCAGAACTGCGATTCTTTCCTTATATTTATCTTCTTCATCTTCAAGACTAAGCTTCGCGTCCGGGTTTTCAAGATTCCATTTTACGTGCTCCCTGACATTTGCGGAAATCATTGCGGCTATGCGGTATGTATTGCGTAAAGCCGTACTTACAAAAGGGAAACTGCCTACGGATTTTTGCGCCGCTTTGGCGGCGGCATCGGCCATTGCCGCCCGGATAGTTTCCATTCCACGGCGGCGCTCCGATAATTCTTCCGGAGTCTGATTTTTACCGTGCCAGCTTATGAATTTGTCTTCAAAATCCTGATTAAATACGGCTCTCCATACATACGGCAATTCTCCTATTGCCGTAACCTTTTCTCTTGTTTCGGCGCTTATCCCGAAAAATTGCAGAAGTTTATTTAAATATCTGAAAAACGGCAGTTCAAGTTTGTTATTACCAAACTTAGAGTTATCTTCGCCACGATTGGAATCTTCTATGTTTTGCAAGGCTTCTATTTGAGCACTGCGGGATTCCTCTGAAGCTGCAGCAAAATTTTCAGCAAAAATTTTATTTAAAAGCTCAACTAAACCATCCGCGGTGATTTCGTCTGTTGAAGGATCAGGCATATGTCCGTCTGCCAACTCAGGTAACTCGGGAGAAAGTTCGCTAAACAAAACAACATTCAAGTTAATACCTAACTCTTCGGCAAGTTTCAATAAAAACTCTCTATGTTCTTCGCTAACGGTTATTATATAATCCGGTGTCCTGTTATTTTCGCCTAATTCATTTAAAACAGCCGTGATACGTTTAGAACGAAAACTATCTAATATATCCTCGTCTACTTTCCCGCCTAAAGCTTTTTTTAGCCCGCGCAACAGCTCTCGTCCTTGATAACCTCTTCTTATGCCTGCTGAAAAAACATCTATATTCTTTTTGCCGTTATCTTTCAAAAACTGCTTAAATAAAACGTCAGCAGTAGCGCTTCTGAATACATTTGCAGTGCAAACAAAAACAATTGATACTTTCTTATCTTCATTCACGGCCGCGCGTAAATTTTCAACAATTGCGTTTGTATCCGAAAGTTGAATTGTGCCGGAACGTGCGGATTTAGTATCGACAGCTTCATCACGAATATCTTCAGATGCAGAAACTCTGCTCTGTATCTCTTCTTTTTCTTCATCGGATGCCATTTCGCTAACGATTTCAGATAAGAATTTTAAATATAGAAATTCCGCTATATTTCTTTGCGAATCTGATCCCTCATTAAGAATATCAAATTCTTCTTCAGATAATTGAACCGTAAAAAATTCATTGTCTGGATTTAGTGTAATGCCGGAATCATAATGGAATGATATATCATTAAAACGCCTTCCTGTTACACGGTTTAATCCAACGGTATCGGAATAATGTATAGCCATGACTACAGGAGTATCTTTAACGGTAAGTTCTGCGCTTTCTCTTACACCCGGATACCCAAACGCATTCGCCGTCTTAAAAACAGTATTTTTTAAAAGCCTGACAAATAACTCTGCTCTGCTCCTTGACGTGATATCCGTTTCTTTTTCTAAAACGGAATCTCCGATTTTATTTTCGTAAAGTCTAAATCTTAAGTCAAATCCGCTAAGCGATATTGGAATGCCGTAGTTATTTTCTCCGTTTTGAAAATAAAAGCTGGAACGTTCTAAATACTCCGGATTCAATCCGTAATGCTGCCGATCTTGCTCGTAGAATTTCTGTGCCGACGCTCTTAACGCAAAATCAGATACATATCTGCCTTCATTGATAAACTTTTGCAGATATTCTTCAAGTATGAGTATGTTATTTTGCAGGTATTCTTGAAGTGTAGGCATGTCACTTTGTACATATTCTTCAAGCTTTAACGTGCTCCTTGCAATGTCAAACAATTTTAAAGATATTTGTATTCGTTTTTCAGAAATTTCTTCGATAATTCTCGCTTCGGGAAGCATAGACAATTCATTAGCCTGCGAAAGATTAAGCTTCGCGCCAGGATTATCTAAATTATATTTTACATGTGCTTTTATATTAGCGGATATCATTCCCGCTATACCGAAAGTTATTCTTTGGATTGTTCTTATCAAAGGTGAGCTGCTTGTTGCCCTGTTTGCTGCGGCTCTCCATGCATAGTCCATGGATCGTCTGATAAACTTCATTCCCCATTCGCGGTCGCGCACCTGCTGCGCAGTCTTTGAGCGGTGCCATTTTATAAATGTTTCGTTAAAAGCCGGACTATACGCCGCTATCATAACCAAAGGAAGCTCTATCACGGCGGTTACGGTTTCACGCGCTCTGCCGCTTACCCCGAAAAGCTTCAAAAGTGAATTCAACGGCCTGAGAAGAGGAAGAGAAAGTTTTGCATTATACTGATACACTAAGTCCGCAGTATATACCGAATCCGAACCTACAAGATTTGGAACAACCCGCAGCGCAAAATATTGTAAAGGCCCCACCAGCCTTTCTTTGCTGCCTTGTACTATGCGATATCTTTCTGCAAATTCGACTTCTTCAGATTTCCCGATTATTTTTCTTGCATTATTACGCAGTTCTGCTGAATAGAAACCCTTTCCATTTTCAAAATATCTTTCTATATAAAGCGTGACGCCGTACGGAAGACTTATTTTATCTTCATTAATATTCATCTTTCCGAACTTGAACACTGCGTCCATAGCAATCTTTTTAGCTTCTGCTTTTGCCTGCTCCGCGTCTCCTTCATACTGTTCCCAAAGCTCGGCCATTGCGGCATTATATCTTTCCTCTTGAACTCTAATGAGCTCTTCGGAAAACGCATAATACTCACTTTCCTCAATCGCGCTTTCTGTTCCGTCTTCATAAACTCCTATATACCTATCCGGAGAATCTTCATATGCATCAGCATTGATATATACTCCAACCAGCTCAAGCTGTCCTTCTTCCACGGCATTGTCATTTTCAGCTGATATTTCACGTTCAAAATCTGAAAATATTTTATCCGCTAAACTCCATTCTCCACGCGCAATTTTTGAAATATCAACCAGAAGGCGGACAAGCCTTTCATCGTAAAATCTGCCGGCATTATATATGTTTTCAGCAGTAAGCATTTCAAAAAACAGATTGTACTCGCTATTTTCCCAATTATACGAAACATCGTCAAACATAACTTTAGCTGCCAGATGCATAAGCTGTCTGTAAGATTCTTCGTCTATATTTTTAATACGCTGCATCAGTCTTCTAAGAATCGTAACATCAATCACTTTGAAACCAGCGTCAAGATTAATATTTTCAGCGGATGTTCCGGTTTCCAAACTGGGCTGCCTGTAATTACCGGATCCCAGTTCAAGCATTGCGCCTGGGTTTTGGACATTATGATAGGCATGGCTGAAAATATTATAAATGACCGGCGCCAAAACAAACCAAACGGCAGGCAATCCCGCAAAAGCGATAGACGCTATCACGGCCGCGGATAAAGCCCATGTCCCGTATATTATTCTTCTTGCGCCTTTTAATCTTGTAAAAAACGCTTCATCTCTTGTTTTTCCATCAAAACTTACTACGGTAACGCGGCCGTTTTCGTCTGCATAATGAGCCAGAACAAAATGCATGGGAAACGTAAATACCATTTTATGCAGTTCGAGCACGCCTGCCAGCAAACCTCTCCGCCAACTGCCTTCTTTAAGGCCTATTTTGTCCGCCAAGCGCGCAGTCCACGGAAGTTCAAGTTTAGCCTGCGCCTCGGCGGGAGTAAAGACAGCAAAACCAATATCTTTATCGTCATTACTGAAAAAAAGCGGCACATGCGTATATTGATACGCCCCATTAATTGAAACTATGGGAAAGGCAGATTCCAGAGTGTCGTCATAAGCCCTTACGCCCCGTACTTGTATTTGATTTGCTACCGTAATTTTTTTATCACCTTGAATATACAAATATACCGATACCGGCTGCAGATTATTTCTATACGCATACGCAAAAGCGTTTATCAGCATTTGCCTTATAACTTCTGCATAATTATCTTTCGCTCTTGCTTGCGAAGGGACATAGTATATTTCCGCCATTTTTTCCGCAAAAGATTCTATATGCTTTTCTATTCTTGTTCTGTAATCGTCCGCGCTCTCTCCGTCAAACATTCGAAATGTAAGCTTGGCATACTTATTTTGGAACTTCCAAACGCGGAAAACTGCGTCAACATTGTTCAAAGCATCGGCAATATCAAAACTTTCCACTCCTGCTGCGTCAGTTTGACTAGTAATAGCTTCTTCCAAATAGTTTAATTCCTCGCCCTCTTTTATTTCTAACTTTCTTAAAATTACCTCTGTAAAATAAATTTCTTCTTTATTGGACAATTTTATATTTCTTTGTTCGCGCGCTCCGTTCTTTTCTATATTTTTAAGTCCCGCGCTTGCGCCGAACAAACCCGCAAACAGTTTTTTATCTTCTTCGGATAAAAATCCGTCGGATATTTTGTTTGCCATTTTTACTATGCCGTTCTCGAGGTCGGCGCTGATATATATGTTTAAATCCGGATCAGCGTGATTGCCGTGTATAAAAGNATTTGTAAGCAATTCCGTCAAAACAGNCCCTAAGGCAATTACCTCCGCCACCCTGCCGAATTCATCGTTTTTCGTCAAAAATAATGCCTGCTTGATCNCAAGCAGCGAAACGCGTANCCTTTTGGCATACTGCTCTTTGCTCTCGCCTTCTTTGCGATGTAAAGTAAGCGCCACCGTTTTATTATCCCGAAAATTTTTCAAAAGTTTCGATATGTCAACAAGCTTTATTAAAGTATCAAATCTATCAACTTGCGCTGAGTCAATTATTGCAGCGATCTCTTCCACGGCCGACGCATCGATAATATCTGAAAAATCAAGATCGGCGATTCCGGACGTGCCTAATACTTCGGATATTTCCTGATCGGCGGAATCGGCTGCTTTAAGAAAAACGCGATCTAAGACCGACTGGTCTAATTCCGAAGCATAGTAGGCCGTAATAAAAGCGCGCGTAATACCGCCGGCAGTTGCCGCCTTGTCCTTTCTTTGATGATACCGCAAAACGGCATTCTGCACGCTGTCCGGCATTCTTGCGAGAAGTTCTTTTTCCATACCGGCGATTTTTTCGCCAAGCGCGGGATCCGTTTCTATATCGAAAATCAAACCGTCTCCGGTGACAAGATTATTTTTTGCGGCAAATTTCATTATGTTCGTTACAGTTTTATAAGTTTGCGGATTAAAAACGGTATTATGCAGCGAAACCGCGCCCGCGGCGGAAGTAGCGGAAGCTGAGACCGCGGCGGAGAGATTCAGTTTATTTTTTGCAATAACCGTTTCATTCACCGCTGCCGAACTTTTTATTTTTCCGGAAGTGTTTTTTAAAGTTATCTTAAAACCGTTAGACAGCGTAATAACCGTTTCCTGCTCGCCGTATTCGTAGCTGATGTTTTCCCCTGCGGCTTCGCTTATGCTTTGTATGATGAAATCAATATTGTTTTTATTATACGCCAGCGAAGAAAGAGATGAAGCCGCCGTTTCTATCATCAAGTGCATTATTTCAGACAATTGTGCCTGCGACGCAAGCGCAAGAGCCAGCGTTTGGGCGTAGAAAATATTACCCATGGCAAGGAAAGAGTTATAACTTTCTTCGGCGGTTTTTGTTTCCTGCGTAACGGAAGGCATAAGGCTTATATAGGAAACTTTGCTTTGGGTAAATATTTTATTAAGCCCTTCGCTGTGGAATCCGCCGGCTACAACTATAACTATTTCGTCTTTGGCGTTTTTATCAAGTCTTTTTTCTATGTTTTTTGCAAATATCGCGTTTCTGTCTTTGTTAACTCTGTAATATTCAACCAGAAAATCTATTTCCTCTTTCATGGAACTTAAAGTGTTCTTGAAAGCGTATTTGGAATATATTTTTTCAAATCTTGGGTATTCTTTTTCAAAAAACTCATAATCGTCTGCGGTTATCTTTGTGTTTAAAAAAGCTTCCAAATAAGTAAAAAAATCGCTTAAGAAAGAAATTTCAATTTCTTCCGGCGTGCTTGAAAACGCTATTCTTATGTCTTCGGCGACCCTTCTTTCTTCGTCAAGCATTGCAACGGGATTGATCTGCCTGCTTGCTTCTATGTAAGCTATAAGCTGTCCGAGGCTGCTTCTTGCGTCTATATTTATGCCGTATTTTTTCGTAAGCGCCGGCATGCGCAGGCCGAGTTCTTCAACATTGGAAAAACCCGCCGTTGCAAGCGACAGTTTGCTGTACTCGTTATAAGAAAGATTTTCTTTAAGATGATTGACAAGAACCTGCATTTCATAAGTGGCTTTATTGTAATCAATCTTTTTTGAGGTTTTCAGAAGTTCGCAATACAGCGTAAAAATCGGGTATTTTTCAAACGATATGGGAAGCAGCGAATTATATTTGTCGTCATTATTATCCAGCTTTCCTATATATTTTCTTAAAAGGGCATAATACCTTTCCATAGGCATCCTGCCGGATTTGTAGCTTTCAAACGTGGCGGTAAATCTGTGATTTTCGCGGCTGAAATATTTTGCTTTAAGGTATTCGATCTCATCTTTTATTTCAGAAAGTTTTTCTTTATATTTTTCATTATTATCTAAAGCTTTTGAAAGCCTTTCAATATTCTGTCTGTGTATATTTTTATCTTCCAACCCGTAAAAAGGAGTTTTTACGTCATTTTTCAAATAATAATATTCGGCGCCGGTAAGCCTTCCTTTTTCAAAAAGCCCTTCAATTATATTGTTTCTGAGCTTTTCATCTTTAACGCGGCCGAAAATGCTCGTATCTACTTCATCATATCCGCCTTCAACAAAAATCGCTGAAATTTTATAGTTTTTCTGTAAATTTTCTATTATTTGTTCAATATTTTTCTGCGCTTCTATGTGGCAATGCAGATCATTGATATTTATTACCGTATAACGGCTGTTGTCAAATGTTTTGGATTCTATTACCCTGCCAAGATGGAAAGGAATGAAACTTACTGAATTTTCAATCGCTTTTTCGTTCCCGCCGGAAACAATGGCATGAGCTATGTCCGTGCCTATAACGGAAATCATAAAACATAAAACCGTAAACATTGAGATCAGTTTACGGGGCTGCAGCCTCATCCTGCGGCTTCGCGTAAAACGGCGATGCGTGTCATGAAATAGTTTCATTAGTTTATTCATAAATTTTCTCCAAAAAGAAATTCGGCCTGAGGTAATTTCCTCAAGCCGAATTCTAAATAAATATATTATTCATGGTAAAAGCAAAAGCAGGCACGCTTCCCTTTTGAAGCGCCTCAATTGACAGCAAATACTGTTTGGTTATTTCCGGATGTATGCCGAACGGACTGCCTCGCATTCGGTCGCACATAAAACCTTTAAACCGTAAAAAATCTTTTTCAAAATAAACGTCTTTCTTGGTATTGACTACAGCAGATCCGGCAGAATAAAAAATCGCTTCATCGGTTTTTGAGCCGTATACCGGAATCTGTTCATTTTCAAAGCCTTTAACGTACGTATTAAAGAAAAAATCTTTAGCGCCGCCGTAATATTTTCTGACTATTTTGTCCGATATATCCAAAAGGTTAATAGCCTGAGCGGTTTTTGACGATATTTCCGCATTTTTGCCTTTTTCAAAACAAAGACCCGGCACCGCAAAACAAGCCTGCGGAACCGACAGCGAAAACAAAAAGAAAGAAATAATAACTGCCGTTATTTTCTTCTTCATAGTATAATTTTAGTACATTTATAATATTTTTGCCATAAATAAATGTAAAATAATATTAAAATAAAAACGCTGCCGGAAAACCATTGCCGGCTGTCTGCGTTACCTTACCGCCGGCGTTCCCATGCATCTGCGCATCCAACGGGTTTACATTTCGGGATTTTAGTATTATAATCATTCAATAATGGATATTGATAATCCCCAAACATACAAACAATTGCTGGCAAGACTGGCTTTAATAAATATTTTTTTTGTCATTTTCATGACATTTACCTCATTTCTTATTTTTATAAGTTATGACACCGTTCTGTGGCACAACTGTCAGAAATCCGATATTTTTAAGGTTTTTTTTCAGGCGGCAAGATTTAATCTTTCAATAGCCGGATATTTTAACATGCCGGTTTTCTTTATTCTGGCGATTTTTTTAACTCTCAGACCTTCGCATATAATAAAACCTCTGGCAGGATTCATAAAATCCTATTATCTTTCCGCATTTGTCGCTTCGGTTTCGCTGCTTACGCTTTCATTTCTGGTAAAAAACATGCCCGGCATAGAAGACATGATGTCATCGGAATATTTGTCAAACCTTTCGATCATTTATTCAGGTTTTGATAATCCGACGTTTATAACAATGACGATTGTCATGTCGATACTGTTTTTGATAATAGTAATCTTCTTTATTTTATTCTTTAAGATGGTTTTGAACTCCAAAGAATACGCGGTCGACGACTATCAGCAAGCCATAGTCGCGACCGTCATAGCGCTTATCCTGTGCATCTGTTTTGCAAAAGGGAAGGTTATAGGAAGTCTTACGGTAAATGATTCCGCGCTAACGCCTGTTATGCAGCTTAATGATTACGCGATAGCAGGGCCGTATAAAATTTTCAGGGATATAAAGGCATTCAACACATCAAACATAATAGTCGCAAAAGACAAAAAAAGTCTTTTCGAGCAAGGCTTTGTGATAACCGATGACAATGATGAAGAAAAAGCAAAAGAACTGCTGTTCCGGTTTAATCCGAGAGAGTGACAGCTTCGTTATCGGAGGATGAAAGGGCAGGAGAAGCCGCCGTCCTGTCTCACAAAACAGTGATCATCCTCTCTTCACTTTTATCTCTTCTGTAAGAAAAAAACAAATCCTCTCTGCAAAAACTGCATAAATCGCTTGCGTATATATTTTTCACGCCGGCTTTTTCAAGAATTTTTACGGCTATTCCGGAAAGGTTTAATTTTCCGTTGTTAAGTTTTACGTTAAACGTTTTTTCCATATCATTGCTTACTTCATAACAGCATTCCATTATATGAGGCCCTATATAAACGATAATATCTTCCGCTTTAACTCCGAACTTTTCATTAAAAATGTTTATTGAATTTTGAAGTATCCCGGCGGCAAGCCCTTTCCAGCCAGCATGCACTGCGGCCTTTACCGATTTATCTTTTGAAGCCATCAAAACCGGCATGCAATCCGCAGTAAAAATACCGAGCATGGTATTTTGCGCGCCGGTTATCAACCCGTCGCAGTTTTCAACAAATCCGCCTCTGTCAAATTCACAAACAATACGCGCGTCAGCGCTGTGTATCTGACGCGCCAAAACAAGATTTTCAGGTTCAAGTCCGAGAGAACGCAAAAAAGAATTTCTTTGCACGCCGTCTTTCATATTACCGCGCGATTTGACGGACGTAAAATGTTTAACGGGAAATTTATTTTCTGCGATAAGTTTGTCTTTCATGATTGGATCTCTCTAAAAACCTATCTAAAGCGGTGTCATTCCCGTGAAAACGGGAATCCATTTTTGTCGTTATCGTCGGACATATTTAAAAGCAGCATGCATACCCGTTTTCACGGGTATGACAAAATCGGTTTTTTAGAGACACCCGATTATTTAATGGAAGCATAGCCGCGCCGCCGCTGTCTTTGATTTGTAATTGCCGTAGTCTTTGATTCGTGAACTTTGTTCCGCAGTCCCCGTAATTCGTAATTGCCGTTAAAGCCTTTTTATTTCAGTTTTTTAATTTTCCAGTAGGTATACGCCGGCTTTGAAAAATCCATTTCCTGCGCTGCTTCCGCCGCGGGAATATCAAACAGGCTTGCCTGCCCAAGCTCTTTTTTAACCGGAGAGTCGCTTTTAAATCCCGTGGCTATTATCGTTATTTTTATTTTATCGTCGATTCTGTTGTCTATGGCATGCCCGTAATAAATGTGTCCTTTCATATCGTAACTCTTTATCACTTCGCCTATCTCTTTAAGTTTTAACGCCGAAACGTTCGCATTAGTCGTCACGTTTATAAGCATCTTTTCCGCCTGCGAAATATCATAATTGTCAAGAAGAGGACTGGAAACGGCTTTTGCGATCGCCTCTTTCGCATTATCGGCGCTCGCGCTTTCGCCTATGCCTATGAGCGCGGTCCCCGAATTGGAGACTATCGTCCTCACGTCGGCAAAATCCATATTGATCTCTCCGGGCATCGTTATCACGTCCGTAATAGCCTGCACGCTCTGCCTTAAAACGTCGTCGATAATCTGATATAAAGCTTTAGCCGACATTCTTTCGTCGACAACGTTAAAAACTCTTTCATTGGGAATTATTATAAGCGTATCGGTATAACTTCTTAAATTATTTATTCCTTCATCGGCTTGGGACATTCTTACCTGTCCCTCAAACCCGAAAGGCTTTGTAACCACGCCGACCGTCAATATTCCTTCTGCCTTAGCTATCTGCGCGACTATAGGCGCCGCGCCGGTTCCGGTTCCTCCGCCCATTCCCGCCGTGACAAAAACCATATCCGCGCCTTTGATCGTTTCGCGGATAATATCCATGCTTTCTTCGGCTGCTTTTTGCCCGACTGTCGGATTTCCGCCGACGCCAAGCCCTTTTGAAATTTTTTCTCCGATCTGCAAACGCACCGGAGCCGCCGACTCTCTTAAAACCTGAACGTCAGTATTTATCGCTATAAATTCAACTCCGCCGACGCCCGCCGCAATCATCCTGTTGACCGCGTTTGAACCGCCGCCGCCGACTCCGACAACTTTAATTATTGCCGGCTGTCCGTTATTG
>WRNH01000049.1 GCA_009776745.1 Endomicrobiia bacterium
AACAATATACTCGGCAATATCGAACCTTCAGGCAAAAAAGAAAACGTTATGCTGTATTTTTTTGCGGATCTTTTGGATAAATACGGCAAACTTGAAATTTCCGAAGACGAATTTAAATATATCATTGAAAATAAAGAACTTATTTTGAAAACTTGTTTCAAATATCTTGAAAAAAAAGATTTTTTAACGGCGTCAAAAATATTGTCCGACGGAGAAATAAAAGAATATTATGAAAATAATATCCTCAGGAACGGTATTTTTTATGAAAATATCAAAGGAGTGATCGATTCAAATGATTCCGTCAGGGAGATCGTTTTTTGCGGAAAGACGTATACAAGCGTCAGCGCTGCCGTGATAGGCGGATTTCACGCATCATTAATGTCAATGCTGAAAAACGAAAATATATCATATATTTCACTGCTTCCCGAGACTGACAATTATGAAGAAGACGTCTATAAAAACCTGATAATGATGTCGGCCGCTGCAAGAGCCGAGGCTCTTGCTCCGCCTTTGCTGAGCGCTGCGGTTAACGGAGACGAACTCGGAAATATAATTGATTTTTGGTCTTCGTTTGACGACATTTACTCGGTCCGGGCAATCAATGCCGTCAACAAACTGCTTTCTGAAAGAAATATTCCCCTGACGGTTAAAACAAACAAAAATAAGCGCATAATAATAAACGTCCGGAAATCTAAAAAAATAAATATCTTCGGAAAAATATTCGCACGCGCAAAAAGCGTAAAGATTGTCAATAATGACAAAACAAGAGAATCCGTTATTTTAAACGAGTATCTTAGAACTCTGGACTCTCTGAACGGCGACATGCCGGATATTGTGCTTGTGTGCCTCAAAAATAAAGAAGATATAAAATTTTACAGAGATACTCTGAAAAGAATGCGTTCGACGACGCCTTTGTCCAAAGTTAATTTTAAATTTATTCACGTTTCGGACGACGGCACCGGAGCGTCCTTTATAGGGATAGCCGAGTATCTTGAAACGTTAAAAAAACGCATAAGGTTTAAAAATATCAAAGACAAAAACTTTTCGGATCTTAAAATCTGCGCCGTTAATATAGACGGTCTCGATAAATCCGAAGTTTGCAGGGAACTGCCTTTTTATTTTAACGGAGAAAAAATTACCGCGCTGGAACTCAGCATATTAAACGGAATAAGGGCGTGCCGGTCATTTGGAGCAAGGGGCGGGCTTGCCCTGATGGATCCGTCAAAAATATATATCGGAGATATGAAACCGACCGGCGAAATAACGATAATTTCATCAATGGTAAGTTATAACGACATTACCGGTTACGGAATGCCATGGGTAATAAGCAACGGCGGAGATTTCGGTCAAAATACCGCAAAAAAAATATACTACAACTTTGACTTAGAGCAAATAAGCGACAAACTTGAAAAAAAGAGCATATTGGAAAAAACTTACAATCTTGATAACAGGCTGACTGAGCAGTTTGAAACTACCACGGGAAATATTTTATTCAGTTTTGACGATCCGTCGGCATATTCTTCTTTTTGGGAGCAAATTTCGCAGCTCTATAAAAACATATACCGTAATAACGATGCCGCAAAAACGTCTCCCGAGGTTGATTTTATACAGCATATACTTATTCCGTTATTGAGGATGAAAAACGGCGAAGATTCTTTGTCGTATTTTGTAAAAACCGGAATAGACAAAGAGTTCGGCGGGTTTTATGAAAATTATTCTTCTTTTTTTGACGCTTCGCTGAATAAAAATTTGCAAGACGTGATTGAAAAAATAACTATAACGTCTTACAATCAGCCGCATTCGTTCTATTCTTCCGGACATGAAAGCGAGTTGTTTGCGGGTCTGGTCGAATATTATAATTCGGAAATAAACCAAACGGTTTTCCAAGACGCAAAAACGGCTTCAAACAGCGGTTCCGGCAGCGGTTTTGCAGATTTGATGCAGTCGGAATACGGCGGACTTGTCAGAACAATCGTCAATACTAAATTTCAAAAAAGAGATTTTGACACGGAAAGAAGAAAATTAGTTTCTTTGTATAAAAACATCGTCATAAAAAGCGAAAAAAACATAGAATTGATAAATGAATTTTTACAAAACAATACGATCCCAAACGCTAATGACAGGCAGCATCTTGAAAATCTAAAAAAACTTTTTGCCGCCGCCGAATACTATTCTCTTGAATACCTTAAAACGCTTGATCATTTTGAAAATATATCCATACTCGGAGGATACATATTTCCAAAATCGTCAATATTTGAGCGGTTAAAAATTATGCCTTTTAACAGAAAAATATTTGGCATGCATTCAAACTTTCAAAAAGAAAAAATAGAGCTAAGGAAGCAGGTTTTCAAACTTTATACGCTTGGAAATGCCGTAAGCGGCTCGCTGTATGATTATGACGCGTTTTTGGGAGACGTTAACGCTTATATAGACGAAAAAGAATACCCTTCGGAGAAAACTTATCTCGGTATTGAAAAAAATTGGACTGACAGAAAAGCTATGCAGAGAATTTTGTCGATAATTTTGGCTTTTCAGTCGATTTTTTCGACTTTTGCCGTGACATTTGCGAGCGTAAACGGAAACTGGTCTCTTATAGGACAAAGCGGAGTGATAGGCGCAATTATTTTTGCTCTCTGTACTGGCCTCGGATTATCCGTTTTTCTGCACAGACTGATGATTTTTATAGGGAAACATAATTCTTTTTACGGCAAAAAAATAAAAAAGCTTGCTTTAGCCGGTAAAAATCATTTTGAAGATATGCGTTATATGTCCGATGAAGACATTCTGCTTGGCGAAATAAAAAAAGATCTGGAAGGTTTAAAAAAATCATTAGCGGGGAATGCCGATTTGCATTCCCTGTATGATAAGATACGCTCTGCGGAAAACGCCGTCCGTTTATATGCCGCAGGCGGAAATAAAGACGATCTGTATGAAATAAAGGAAAGAATTTCAGAAATATCAGATGCAATAAATCCTGATCCGGAGCTTAAGAATTTTTATTCCGGACTTAGCATAAAAAGCGCGCAAATCCCTTCTAAAAACAAAACTCAAGCCGAAAGATATGATCCAGTAAAAAAAAGCATTGCGGAAGCTTCGGGAGAATATCTGAAGAAATGGAAGAACATATTAGATTCCGGAGACTTAAACGTTAACAGGCTGGAAATAATAAGAAAATACGCTTTACAGCTGATAAAAATTACNGTGTTTTCGGAAAATGCTTTTATTCCGGAAAACAAAGAACAAATTATTTCNATAATACAGGATTTCAGCCTTTTGCATAATGCGACAATGGACAGGNTAAANATTATGCCTGCTTCGGAAAAAGAGAAAGCTTTGCTTGAAATAAAAAGTTTTGAAGGATCGGGGAGTTATGCGAGAGCGTATTACAGGGTTCTCAGCTATGCTTTGAGCGCCGATATTCTTAACAGTTACAGAGTATCAAGAAAAGGTCCTTTCTTTTTTCTTGAAAAGTTGAAAATCCTTGCCGCTGTCAGATATATAATGGGCATAAATTTCGGGATCTACGCTTCACAAAAAGGTTTTTTAAAGTCAGTGCGCGATTTGACAGGTATAGGAAATTCTCTTGTTCCGGGACTGTATAATCAAAACAAATTAATGGCATTTTCCGAAAAATATCTTCGCTCAAAGCGTAATCCGGAAAGATTTGACATAGGAATAAGCGAATTTTGGAAGCTGAGAAAAATGCTTACGAGATTATTTCCGCTGCTGTTTTTTTTAAGAAGCGTCGTCGTAAACAATCTTTATCTTGATCCGTATAAATTGTTCATAGCTTTTATAACCGGAGTAGGGATATCGGTTTTGATGCATTGGGTCCCGATAATTTTAGGATTGATGCACACAAAGTTTTACAAAATAACTTCCGCCGGAAAATCAAAGGAAAATTATCCCTATCCGCTGAGAGAAGAAATAATCAAAAATAAGGCATTGCAGCTTTTTGACGTTCCTTATGGAAAAGTTCCGGATATTATGTTTGTTTCGGTCAATTACGATAATGAAGGCATAAACGACATTAAAGACATCCTTGCCGGAATTATGCTTAACGGCAATTTAAAACATATGCGTATTGAATTTGTCATAAATAAAAACCTCGGCGACGGAAATGCTTTGATGGATATTTTTACCTACATTGATTCCGAAGAATTTAAATATAAATATCCCGAACTTGCCCAAAAAGACATATCGGAAATAGATGCGGTAATTTTAAATATTGACGGTTTAGACCACGAAAATATATTAAACGAAATACCTTTTCCTGCAATGGAAAAAAATGTGACGCCTCTTGAGATATCCGTATTGAACGCCGTAGGCCTTTTTCAAAACAGCGTTAAAAAAGGAGGCATTGTCATAGCGGATCCTTCTTATATATATATCGGAGATCTGAAACATACGGGCGACATAACGCTTTTAAGCGCAGATTCCGAATATGAGCAGATACGTTCGCAAAATCTTCCGGTATTCGTATCCGGAGAAATAGGAGAGCAGCAGCCCGGAGAAAGTCTTTTAAAAAAAATATATAAAACTTTCGATATCGCAGAGATCTCGGATTTTATGCTTAAGGCGGCTTTTGAAAATATTTTGAAGCAAAAAGGCGGAAGCGAGCAAATATCCGCTTTTTCCGGACTTTCTTCAATATCAATGGACGGCGGCAAGATGAAAGAATTTACGGCATATATGCTGGCATTAAACGATTATATAGAAAATTATCAAGGCGTAAAATTTAAAACGGATTTCCTTAACCATATTATGATACCTTACACGATGCTCAATAACGGCGAATCCATAGATGTTTATCTTTCAAAAATAATGTCCGGAATAAACGACGGGGAAATAAGAAAACAGTATTATGATTTTTTCTCCGGCATATTTGAAATACATAAAAACTTTTACGGCGCGGACAGCAGCGCGCTGAAAGTAAATATCGTAAGACCGCCGGAATCGCTTCTCGGCAAAGCCGAACCCGGAAACGAATATTATGACATGATAATGTCATTTTTTAAAAATATTCCCGAAAGCAATACCGTGGGACATAAAATAAAATCCGCAGCGCGGCATTCGGCCAAAACCTCTTTAAACGCCGTAAATTACGGGACGAATAATATTTCTTTTTCCGGAAAACTTTCAAATGCAATAACGGAGCATAATTACGGAAAAGAAAAATCATTTGTTTTTTTAATGCCGGATATGAATCCGGATTGCAAGAGGCATATTGCGGCCGCCGCTCAGGCCGGTTTCAGTTCCGTCAGCGCGGCGATAAAAAGCGATATGGAAGACGCATCCGAAGACGCTATGATCGTTAATATTCCGGTAGGCGCAAGCGTAATTTCCGCAAAAGTAATTATAAGCGAAGAGTATAAAAATTCTTATGTTTTGAAATTCGTTCCTTTGTACAGCGGTATTTTAGGAGAAAATGAATACAGAATAATCAATGCCGTGCTTTCCGACGAATATGAAGACGGCCGCGACGCTTTAATAAAGAAAATATTTTTAGGAAGAGGAATGCTGGCGGTTTTAAAAGACATTGCGTCCGGAAGAAAAGAGCTGAAGCCTCTTCAAAAGGCGCTTGGTACATCCTTAAAAAACGGTTTGATGTCTATGGTGTCTATTGACGGCGCCGGAGTTTTTGCAAATCCTAAGATATTAGACGACGTTTTTACAAATGACGAAATGCTTAACGGCATAAATTTCGGCAGTATTTACGTGAACAAGGAAATAAGCGGGGATAAAACGGCGGTTTCTGCGGAAGATGATTATCTTGTCAAATTGTCAGACGAAACTTCGGTTTTCAACGTTTTTGAAAATAACTTGCTGGATACCGGCCTTATTTCGGCATTATTTTCAGACGCGGCTTTCATTTTGAATTTTAACCGCAGCATAACCGGCGATATAGACGCCGAAGAATATAAACTTTCCAAACTTGATAAAAATATTTTTTACTCCGACGCAAAAACGTATATTAACGATCTATCTTCTTTAATCGGCTCCGCTTCGCTTAAGCAGCGCGGAGTACCGGAAGCGGAACGTCCTCCGGATAATGCCGTTGAGAAAATTATTCCTTCGCTGACGCTGAATACAATTTCCGATATGTCGTCGCTGGAAAGAGTTCTTGATCCTAAAATAATAAACACGGTGATTATTTCAAATCTTTACGCCGAAACGGAAAACGGTTCGGCGATAGGCGGCGTTTTTAATCCTATGCTTGCCGATCTGCAGGCTGAAATGGCGAGGATCGGATATAAGGATGAGAGTTTTCTTGGGCTTATGCTTGAAGAAAAAGCCGATCTTAAAACATGGAAAAACATACCGTCAAGATTTTATGCCGCAGGTATTCTTTTGGCGCATTTAAAGACAAAACGTGACGAAGCCCGCAGATTTGAAGAGTTTAAAAAAACGGACTTTATCGCCGGCGCTGAAAAAACGTTTGAATACTTTACCGCATTGGCGCTGAGCGGGAAAAAAGAAATAAGCAGGGATGAAATATCCGAAATAAAATCGCAGAACGGCAAAAAATGGGATGAAGCCGTCGAGCAGATTAAATATATGGAGTATATTGTTTTTGACCGGTTTAAGGAAGCTTGTGAAAAACTTAAATCAAATGGGATCAAAGTCATTGTGAAGGCAAATTTGATGACTTTGGCCGAGTCCGCGGATTTAGGCGAAGGTTATTTTGAAAGTTTCAATAACGGGGAAAATGTGCTTTGTCCTGAATTCGGGACAGAAGCCAAATTTTCTTCTTTTGACGGCAGAATGTCTTTCCTTGCAGAAAATATGTCAGTCGGAGGATTTCTTATAACTAATATTGACGCTTATCACGGCAAAGATCGCATTGCCGTCCGTCTGCAGACAAAATTGCAAAACGGTCTTGATAAAAAAATGGTTTTAATATTTGAAGACGATGATAATGACAAATATCCCGTGAAAGAAAACGTTTTTGTTCTTACCGCAAAAAAAGGCGAAAACGTATTGTACAAATCCGGGATCAATGCTTCTTGCGCAATACAGGAAATGCTTGATTTTTTAAAAAACGGCGGATTTGAGCGCGTAAATTTTCCGCTTTCTTTTTTCACCGACGCGGGAATAAAACTTGAAAGCATAAGGCTTGGAAAAAAAGATCTGGCAAAGCAGGTTTATGCTAATCCGCAGGAATATTATATGAAAGGGTATTATGAAGTCGGGAAAAACTCAAAACTTGCCGCCGAGGCTGAAAAACTCATTATAAACGACGAAGAAAATTCAATATATAAAATCAAAGCCAAAGGAGTGTTTGTTTTTAACGCGCTTTATTCTTACATAAAAACAAAAGGCAAAGACGGAGAAGATGTTTTAAGGTATATTTCGCAAAACAACAGTCTTTTCCCTATTGCAAGAAAGTATTTGGAAAATTTTGGGACGGAATCCGACGTTTTGCGTTATATAAACAATCTTGAACTAAAAAGCAATTCCGTATCCGAGGAAAACAGGCATCTTTACGCAATGCAGCTTATCGGGTTTATGAACGGGATCATAAACCGCAAATATAATGTTTCGGGTTCGGATTTGGCGGCAAAGGCATATGCGTTTGCCGATTCTTTTGTAATAAAAGATAATTTTATAAATTATATTCCCGAAAAAAATGAAATTATGTCTT
This sequence comes from Endomicrobiia bacterium, assembly GCA_009776745.1. GTDB lineage: Bacteria > Elusimicrobiota > Endomicrobiia > Endomicrobiales > Endomicrobiaceae > Endomicrobium_B. The sequence goes on from WRNH01000049.1 coordinate 7,646, forward strand.
TATACGGTTTATATTCAGGAGGCAGGGATAAAAAATCATTTGCCGCAAAATTGTATAAATATTTCAAAAATTGGGATAAAATTTCCTACGGAGAAAGCGATCCGGCCGTTCTTTTATGGCTTATCGAGCAGTTTGGCTTGTTTTACGGAGATTTGTATGCGGAAGAGAAATTGTCCTATGCTAAAAAAATAATCCCTTATTTTAGCGGCATTTTGGAACATTGTAAAAATAACAGGACAGATTCCGCGGAATACGAAGCGCTCTATCTGAACGCTTTACAAATATGCGCAGCCGTAAATAAAACCATTGATAACTCATGGCGTTCGCCGTATGTGGAATCCGAAATAAACAAGATGAAAGATTATATAAGCGAAAAATATTTTAAAAATGACGGCGATAAAAATTATACCCCCGATTTGCTGCTGTTTTTTTCATTGAGCTCTATGCTTAATTCCGGCAGTTTCGGCATATATAAAAAAGAAATCATTGAAAAATTTAAGGAGCAATCGCTTAACGGTTTCGGAGGATTGAAGTCCGGAAAAGCTTATCCGTATTATCTGTATTATTATCTGATGCTTGTTCCTTATACGGAAAGAAAAACTCTCTTGGAAAATTTGAGTTTGTATCTTGAAGACAATTTAAGCCTGCCCGAATATTTTGCCAGAAAAAGCGGATTTTCCGCCGGAGGAAATTACAGAGATCCGGTTTCAGCCGCTTATTTCGCTATGATATTTAATGCGGCGGACGATACCAAAATAAAAATAAAAATAGACGCGAAAGGTTTTGAACAATCAATGTCGGCGGTAAAAAACATATTGATTGCGGCATAATATAACGGCAATGGCGATTGGGTCTCTCTAAAAACCTATCTAAAGCGGCGTCATTCCCGTGAAAACGGGAATCCATTTTTGTCGTTATCGTCGGACACATTTAAAAGCAGCATTGATACCCGTTTTCACAGGTATGACAAAATTGGGTTTTTAGAGAAACCCGATCACGAATTGGATACCTAACAGCCGTAATTTTTCACAAATTCTTAATAATTTCTTAACTTTTGCGTATTAAAATATTTATATGATTAATATCAAATGCCAATGGCTGCCGTTAAAGGAAATAATTTCTAAAGCCGCGCGTGAAGAAAGCGCGGGTGAGGGAGATAATTTTGCGGGGGACAGGTTTTTCAACAGGGATATAAGCTGGCTTTCTTTTAACGACCGCGTTCTTGCAGAATCCGAAAATCCGAACGTTCCTTTGCTTGAAAGACTTTTTTTTATAGGTATCGTCAGTTCCAATCTGGACGAATTTTTTACCGTACGTGTATCGGAACTGTTAAGACTGCTGAAAATTTCGCCGAAAAAAAACTATCCCGACGCGCTTAATCCGGAAGCTCTTGCGCTTCATGTCAGGGAACGCGTATTGCGGCAAAAATCCAGACAGGCAAAATCATTAAACGCATTGTTAAAAGATCTGGCAAATAACGGAATACAGATATTAACTTCTTTTGAAAATGAAGANTTTGATAAAGAAATAGAAAAAAATTTGCCTGAAATAGAGATATGTTTTTCAAAACTCGGCACGCCGATCCCNGCTTTATACGGTTCGGATATTCATATATTCGTACATTTTCCGGACGAATACGCGGTAATACGGTTTAAAAAAATACAAGACAGGCTTTTGGAACTTTCTTCAGTTGACGGTGTCCGCAGATTTGCGCTGCTTGAACGCTGGATTATGTTTAAAGCGCAAAAACTTTTTAAAAACAAGCAGGTTTTGGGGACTTTTGCGTTCCGCCTGCTGCGAAATGCCGACATACCTATATATAATGCCGAAGAAAATGAAAACGATATGGAAAGAAAAGTCGTAAAAGCGGTAAACAAACGTTTCTCTTCGCGCGTTGTACGGCTTGAGATCGATTCGTCAAAATATCCGGACAGCGCGCTGCTGCTTGCCACAAGTTTAAGACTTGATTCCGCTTCCATATACAGGTTTGATTTGCCTTTAAGTTTGCGTTTTCTGACATCTTTTAAACAATTATTTACAAAAACTCACAAAAAACTTATGTATCCTCCGGTAAATCCTTTAGTCCCTGCCATACTTAAAAAAAATACGGACATTTTTTCCGTAATACGCAATCAAGACATAGTGCTTCACCATCCTTATGATTCTTTTGACATAGTCATTGATTTTTTAGATCAGGCTTCGAAAGATCCCGCGGTAACAGAGATTTTTCATACTTTGTACCGTACTAATAATATTGAATCGCCCATTATAAAAATACTTAAGAAAGCCGCAAAAAACGGAAAAAAGGTGACGGTTTACGTCGAGTTAAAAGCGCGTTTTGACGAAATGAACAACGTTATGCACGCCAAAGATTTGAGAAAAGCGGGAGTTAAAGTAATAACTCCGATAGGGAAATATAAAGTTCACAGTAAGCTGACTATGATTACGAGAACGGAAAACGAAAAAGCGGTAAGATACGTTCATATGGGAACCGGCAATTATCATGCCGAAACCGCAAAGCAATATACTGATTTGGGACTTTTAACCGCGCATGAAGGCATAACATCGGATGCGTTAAAATATTGCGAAATGCTTTATACGCGCGACGTTAAACAAAAATTTAATTATATGCTGGTTTCTCCGGTCAATCTGCACAATAAAATAATTTATATGATTGAAAATGAAATTAAAAATAAAGAAAACGGAAGAAAAGCGCACATTATCGCAAAAATGAACGCATTGTCCGACATAAAAGTTATAGAAACATTATATAAAGCTTCCAAAGCCGGAGTGAAAATAGATTTGATTGTCAGNGGAACGTGCTGCCTGANACCGCATGTTGCGGGACTTAGCGANAACATAAAAGTTACAAGCATAATAGACCGTTTTCTNGAACACAGCAGNATATATTATTTTCACGCTAACGGCGAGAAAAAAATATATTTGTCCAGCGCGGACTGGCGCCCGAGAAATTTTATAAGACGTTATGAGATAGCTTTTCCGGTATTGGATTGCGACATTAAACAGTATATTCTTGACACGATTTTGTATAACAGTTTAAAAGATAACGTTAAAGCGGCTATTTTGCAGCCGAACGGGTCGTACAGGCAGGTCTCAACGTTTAAAAATGCCGCTCCGATGCGCTCTCAGTTTGCATTTGAAGACATAGCGCGTAAATATTATAAAGACACGCATCTGTGCGGCAGGTCGAAGATCTTCGAATGAAAAATTTATATAAAAAACGAAAGGCATCTGTGGTATTTATCCTTGGACTCCGCGGGCAAAGCAAAATTTGAAATTACCCTTTCGTCAAACTTAACAAGGTGATGCAAATTTTTAAGTTTATCTTCCAAAGAATTNCTTTCCGCTTTTATTTCATTTTCATATTCGCAAAACGTCGCCATAGGATATATGCATTCGCCGCGCACGTAAAAAGANCAGATTTTATCCAGGGAAGGTTCAAGNATTATACTGCTGCGGTTTACGATAAATTTTTCTTTCTTATAAAAGCAAATAAGATTGCCGACGGATATTTTTGACAATATTTTAGGTCCGAGATGCGTTTTNATGGCTTCGGACATTTCTTCCGGCAGATGATTAAACATTATNGCGCGGAGATTCTGTTCGTTAAAACGGACAAAACGTTTATGGCTTGCTTTAAGCACGACTCCGGGCAGTTTCCCGCTGTTAAATTCCGATCTGAACAAAATTCCTTTATGTAAAAATCCGGGCCCTTTATACTGGACATAAACTTTCCCGCCGTCCTGCTTATAACGTATGCGCAGGCTTGCTCCTTTTTTTGCTATAGCCGTATCTTTTGTATCCAAATACTGGTCAAAAAAAGACGCTGTTTTTTCGTGGCTGGAACTGTTTTTTGTCAAAAAATCCCGAAGTTCTTTAAAATCTTCCAGCCTTAACTTTCTTTTGCGCTCGATTTCAATAAACCTGTCGTCTTTTATCCGAAGACTGCTGCAGATTTTTTTTATTTGCGATTGAATACTCATCGTTTTCCTTTTGAGACAATAATTTCCCGCCGCGCCGACACGCACATAATATAATACCATTTTTTCATGCTTTTGTCGCCGCAAAATTTGATAAACGGCAATATGTTTTGTACAATTAATTTCAAACTGAAACAATAAAAAAATCAAGGTTATTTTGATAATTTTGACACGGTTTTGGAGCAGAAAGTTGAAATCAGTATTGATAGAAGTATCGGGAACGGTGCAGGGGCTTGGGTTCAGGCCTTTTGTTTATAATTTGGCGGTTGAAAACAGTGTGTCGGGATTTGTCAGAAATACCGGAGATGGCGTGCAGATTATCGTTCAGGGAACAAAATCCGCGGTAGACAGTTTTATAAAAAAACTGCAAAAATCAGAATTTGACGCTAAGTACAGTATAAAAAAAATACCCTGCCGTCAGTATAATAATTTCAAAATTTTAAGAAGCAAGAAAAACGAAATCCTTTCCGAGTTTCCTCACGACTTGGCTTTGTGCGGGGAATGTAAAAAAGAACTTTTCTCCGAAAATAACAGAAGATGCCTTCATCCTTTCATAAACTGCGTTAAATGCGGGCCGCGTTTTTCAATAATTAAAAAGCTTCCGTATGACAGAAAAAATACTTCAATGTCGGAATTTGTTATGTGTAAAGAATGCCGGCAGGAGTATAAGGATCCGTCAAACCGCAGATTTCACGCCCAGCCGAATTCGTGCCGCAAATGCGGGCCGCAGCTGTCTTTGTTTTCGTCGGGGAAAAAACTTATTTCGCAAAAAGACAAAGCTTTATCCGGCGCCGTTAAACTTTTAAAAAAAGGAAAAATTCTGGCCGTTAAAAGTATCGGCGGATATCATCTTTGCTGCGACGCTTTCAATGAAAAAGCCGTCAGAAAGCTCAGAGAAAGAAAACTGCGTCCTTCAAAACCTTTTGCGATAATGTCTGATTTGCAGACGGCTGAAAGTTTGTGTCATATAAGCAAATATGAACGCGCGGAACTTCTTTCAAGCCGCGCGCCTATAGTTCTTCTAAAAAAAAGAAAATCAAAAAAATATGAAAGCGTTTTTAATGCTTTGGCTCCGGACAATTCTTCGCTGGGTATTATGATGCCGTATGCTCCTTTGCATCATCTTCTTATAAAAGCAATGCCGGCTCTTGTAATGACTTCGGGCAATAAAAGCGATGAACCCATATGTATCGATGAAAAAGAGGCTTTTGGGAATCTCTCACAAATAGCGGATTTCTTTTTAACGCATAACAGGAAAATCGAAAACAGGCTGGACGATTCCATTGTGAGATTTCTGCCCGACAGCTGCGAAAAAATAATGACCAGAAGAAGCCGCGGCTATGTGCCCGCGCCCGTGAAAACAAAAATAAAAAAAGATATTTTTGCCGCAGGCGGAGATTTGAAAAACAATTTTTGTTTTATAAGAAAAGGCAATGCATATCTCTCACAGTTTACCGGCGATTTGGAAGAAAACGCGAATTTGAAATTTTACGATGAAAGCATAAATAAAATGAAATCTTTTCTTGATATAAACCCAAAAAAAGCCGCGTGTGACGCTCATCCCGGATATCATTCTTCCCGGTATATTGAAAGCCGTTTCAAAAATGTGAACTTTGTTCACCATCATTATGCGCATATGGCCTCGGTTATGGCTGAACATGATCTTAACGGAAATATCCTCGGTTTTATTTTTGACGGCAGCGGATACGGCGAAGACGGAAATATATGGGGCGGAGAAGTTATTCTTTATTCAAAAAAGCAATTTATGCGCGTCGCGCACTTTGATTATTTTCGTCTTCCCGGAGGCGATATCTGCCAAAAAGAAAATTGGCGTACGGCGGTTTCGCTTTTGCATAAATACGGGCTTACGGATAAACTTCCCGGGCATTTGAAGAAATATAAATATAAAACAATTATTAAAATGTCGGAAAACGAAGTAAACGCTCCTTTGACTTCAAGCGTTGGAAGAGTGTTTGACGCTGTTGCCGCGCTTACCGGAATAAAAGAGATTTCTTCTTTTGAAGCGGAAGCTGCGGTTGCGCTTGAAACGGCCGCGGAAAGCTGTAAGATATCTAAACATTACGGATATAATATTAAAAACGGAGTGATCAATATGAAACCGTTATTTACGGAGCTTTTAAAAGATATTGAATTTTCTTTACCGGCATCTCATATAAGCGCTAAATTTCATAATACGATAGCGGATATTATAGCCGCGGCTGCAAAACAGGGCGGACGTAAATATAAAACCCGTAAAATTGTGCTTGGCGGGGGAGTGTTTCAGAATATATATTTACTAAATGCCGTGATTAAAAAGCTGTTGTTTTTTGGCTTTAAAATTTACTACAATAGGCAAATTCCTATGAATGACGGAGGAATTTGTCTGGGGCAGGCGTATTTGGAGGCATGAAGCGGCTGCGGCCGTTACTGCGCATGCGCGGAATTCGTGTCGACACACCCTAATGCCTGCCTTGTTGTTATATGTAACTTTTTGATATAATATGCTGTCAAATAATTAATAAATAATAAAGAGGGATAACTATGGCGGTTAAATTTAACGTTTTGTTTTTAGTGTTTTTTTGCGCATTGTTTTTATTCGGATGTCTTGAAAAAAATACTCATAAAAAAGCAAGCGCTCTTTTGAAGGAAGGTAAAGACGACGCGGCAGTGGCGGTATATGAAAATATACTTAAAAAGAAATCCGATGATTTGGTTGCTTTGAAAGCAGTGGCTGATATAAAATTTAAAAAGAAAGATTTACAGGGAGCTATGGAAGGTTATCAGAAAGTTATTGAAAAAGATCCTTCCCAGTGTATTGCGGAAATGGTGTCAATGTTTTCTTACAACAAAAACATTAGAGATATGGCTGCCGATAAAGTAAGAGGTTTGGGCAACGGCAGAACGGAAGTTATAAATGGGCTTATTGCCCAGATGGAAGCCGGAAACAATTATCTGAAAATAGATTACATGAACTCCCTTGCCAGAATCGGCGTCGGCGCTTCGTTTACCGCGGGCACTATCTCAAAATATCTTGATGACGAATATTTCGGCATGAGAAAAGCCGCGTTGGAAACCCTCGGAACGTATGATGCTAATCAATTGAAAGAAGTCGGAGCAATTGAAAAAATAGTAAAATGCCTTAATGATGACAATATTACGGTCGTCGAAGCAGCCGTGAAGAGTTTGGGAGCATTAAAATCGGGAGCTAATGAAACTGTTCCCGACCTGATTGAAATGCTTGAAAAGCAAAATACCGATGTAAGAGACGCCGCAAAGCAGGCTATTGCGGATATAGGTCCTGCGAATAAAAGCACTGTTCCCGCTTTAGTTGCGCTTATAGATTCGAAAAGGCCTGTAGTTATAAGAGTCGCCGCAATAGACGCTTTGACCGCAATAGGAAACAACGCGAATAATGCCGTTGCGGATTTAATTCCTTTGCTTCAGGACAGCAATAATATTGTGAAGACGGCCGCGGCGAATGCTTTGACAAAAATAGGAAAAGCGTCAGCTGAATCCGTTCCCGAGTTGCTGAAACTTCTTGCGCATAAAGATAATTATATAAAAACAAGGGCGATCGCCGAGCTTTCCGAAATAGGCAAGGCTGCGAGCGCCGCTTTGGTTCCGCTTGAACAGCTTTCAAAAGATGCCGGTTCAAGCAAAGAAGTCCGCGAAGAAGCAAAGAAAGCTTACGACAAAATTTCTAAAGCAAGAAGATAATATGTGTCTTGCTACAGCCGGAAAGATTTCGAAAATTATGGACGCGAATACGGCGGAAATTGATTTCGGAGGGGTGAAATCCGAAGTAAAAATAATGTTGTTGGATAATTTAAAAACCGGCGATTACGTTTTAGTGCACGCCGGTTTTGCCATTAATAAACTTTCAAAAAAAGACGCCGAGGAAATTATTTCCGCGTCGAAAGAATCGGGGTTGATTTAACGTGGAAAAAGTATGCGTATTTTGCGGGGCCAGCCTTGGCAGGAATAAAAAATTCCGCGAAACTGCCGTAGCGCTCGGCAAACTTATGGCAAAAGAAAATATTGAGCTTGTTTACGGCGGAGGAAGCGTCGGTCTCATGGGCGTTCTTGCCGATTCCGTGCTTGAAAGCGGCGGAAAAGTTACGGGCGTAATACCCGAATATTTAAAAAGACTTGAAGTCTGCCATAACGGCGTGAGCGAACTTATCATTACAAAAAACATGCACGAACGGAAAAATAAAATGTACGATCTGGCAGATTATTTTTTAGTTCTTCCCGGCGGCATAGGAACGATTGACGAGCTTGCCGAAGTTCTTACGTGGTCGCATCTGTGCATACACAAAAAAGCCTGCGCTCTTATAAACATAAACGGCTACTTTGACGATTTTATCAGATTTTTAAATAAAAGCGTTGAAGAGAATTTTTTTAAACGGGAACATATGGATATACTTATCATTACCGATTCTATTGAAGAAGCGTTTGAGAAATGCCGTTCGTTTGTACACCCCGAAGGGATAAATAAATGGGTAGACGAAATCAAGGGAAACATGTAACGGCAATTACAAATTACGAATTACAAATTACAAATTACGAATCAACGGCAATAGGGCAGCGCCCTAAAATAAAATATAACAGGGAATAGCCCTGTGTGCAGGCAGAGTTTGGAAAGTGATAATAAACGGCAAAAATAAGAAAATAAAAATAATGGAAGTGTGCGGCACGCATACTATGGCTGTTGCTAAATACGGGCTTAGAAATTATTTTGCCGGCGTTGAACTTATTTCCGGTCCGGGCTGTCCCGTCTGCGTTACTCCTTCAAGCCGTTTGGAACAGTGCATACGGCTTTCAAAAAATAAAAATATTATTATAACCGTTTTTGGTGATATGCTCAGGGTTCCGGCTTTTACGTCTTCCTTGGAAAAAGAGATTTCAAACAGCGCCGACATAAGAGTGATATATTCAGTTTATGATCCTTTGAAAATTGCATTAGAAAATCCTGAAAAAGAGATTGTATTTACCGGCGCAGGTTTTGAGACGACAGCGCCGCTTGCCGCCGAAGTTGTTGCGGAAGCATATAAAAAAAAGATAAAAAATTTTTCTTTATTGTCCATGTTTAAAAGCGTATTTCCGGCTCTGGATATTCTTGCGGGGTCTGAAGATTTTCAAATTGACGGGTTTATTCTTCCCGGAAATGTGGCTTCAATAACAGGTTCGGAAGATTTCAAATTTCTTTCGAAAAGATATCAGATTACATGCGCGGTCGCGGGATTTTCGAAGGACGATATAGTAAGATCCGTAAATTTTTTAATTGGATCGGCAAAAGAAAATAATGCGGATTTTGAAAATTTTTACACAGCCGCCGTCAGCGAAAGCGGCAATTTAAAAGCAAAAAAAATATTATCTGATATATTTGATTTAAAAGACGATGTCTGGCGGGGTTTTGGAAAAATAAAAAAAAGCGGTTACAGGCTTAAAGAAAAATATGCAGCTTTTGACGCGGATAAAAAATTTAAAATCAAACCGGTCAAAGAAAAAAAGGACTTATGCCGCTGCGGTGACATTATGAAAGGAAAAATAGATCCGCGCGGATGCGCTTTATTTGCTAAAAAATGCACTCCGTTAAATCCTTACGGCCCGTGCATGGTTTCTTCGGAAGGCGTTTGCAGCGCGTACTATAAATACGAAAAGAGTGAAGATTGAAGAGTGGAGAGTGGAGATAATGTGTTTTCGCAAAGCGAAAACCTGATTAATTCAGTTTCGGCAAAGCCGAAACACAATATTTTCACTTTTCACTCTCCACTCTTCACTCTTATAACAGAGTGTATTATGAACTTAAATGATAAAATAACTTTAGCGCACGGAGCCGGCGGAAACGCAGCGAAAGAGCTTATAAATAAACTGTTTAAAAAGCATTTTTCAAATAAAGCTTTAAACGCTTTGGACGACGGGGCGGTTTTAAAAATCGGAAATATAAAATTGGCGTTTTCTACGGACACATTTGTAATAAAGCCTGTTTTTTTTAAAGGCGGAGATATCGGAAAACTTGCCGTATGCGGGACAGTTAATGACTTGTCGATGATGGGCGCAAAACCTTTGGCAATGTCTGCGGCAGCAGTAATCGAAGAAGGGTTTCCGCTAAAAGATCTTGAAAAAATAACGGTTTCCATGTCAAAACAGGCAAAAGAAGCGGGCATAAACATAGTTACCGGAGACACCAAAGTCGTGAGAAAAGGCGAAGCCGACGGTATTTTTATTAATACGAGCGCTATAGGAGTTGTTGACAATAAAATTAATCTTTCGGGCGCAAATGCCAAAACCGGAGATACGGTAATAATAAGCGGCAATATCGCGGATCACGGCGCGGCAATAATGCTTGCCAGAAATGATTTAGGTTTTAAGTCATCCATTAAAAGCGACTGCGCGTGTTTGAACGGATTGGCGCAGAGCATTTTGAAAGCGTGTCCGTCAATACACGCAATGAGAGACCCGACCCGCGGCGGCATTGCTGCGGCTTTAAACGAAATAGCCGAAAGTTCAAATGCCGGAATAATAATTGAGCAGAATAAAATGCCTGTGGCAAAAGCGGTCGCCGCGTTTTGCGCAATATTGGGGCTTGACCCTTTATATATGCCCAATGAAGGCAAGATGATTTCAATACAAAAAGAATCCGATACAAAAAAAGTTTTGCAGGTTTACAAAAAGCATCCTCTGGGAAAAAACGCTGAAGTTATCGGAAAAATAGTAAAAAGCCCGAAAGGCGTTTGGATAAAGACCGTTTCAGGCAGTTTGAGAAGAGTATTAAATATTGACACAGAGCAACTGCCGAGAATCTGCTGAAAGACAGGTAAAAGGTAAT
>WRNH01000050.1 GCA_009776745.1 Endomicrobiia bacterium
GCCGCAATTTTTGCCGACTCATATCCTTTATTGATCGTTTTTCTGAGAGAGAAATCCAAAGGAACCGTATATCTTAATCCGACGGAATACGTAGGTTTGTTAAGCTCCGCCAAGTCGGAACTTGCTTTTGAAAAATCTCTATTCACGCCGTTTAAAACAAATTGTCCGGTAAAAACCAGATCGGAACCCATCACTCTTTCGGAAAGAAGCTGCGCCTGCATAGCCGTTATAACGTCTTCCATAGCCGACAAAACGTCTGCCCTTGCCCCTTTTTTCTCAAGCTTTTTATCTTTCTCAAAATTCTTTCCGGCCGTGATAAAAGCTTCGACATCATAATTTACTTTAGGGTCGGACACATTGATAAGCCTGTTAAAATCTCTGGACGATTTAACTTCCGACTCATAGGCAAGCTTTAAATTCAGTTCTCTCATTTTAAACGCCGCCTGAGACTGAAGCAAATCCGACCGTTCCGCCAGATCAAGACTGAATCTTCTCTGGTTCCATTCCAAAATTTTCTTTGTTCTGTCTAAAGAAGATCTTCTNAAATCTATAACTGTCCTTGCATAAGACAAATTCCAATACGAAAGCTTTGCNTTNAGAAGNATTCCCTGCTTTTTATATTCAAGAAGATAAAGTATGGAATTCGCGTTCGCCCTTGCCTGCGCCATACCGGCTTTTGTATTTTCTCCGTTCCAGTTTTTTAACAGAGACTGCTCAAGCCTTATAAAAGGAGCAATGTCGTTTACGTCATAATTCGGAGTGTTTTTAAAATTGTAGTCTTCGTAAGAACTTTGCAGGCCGAGAGAAACCTGCGTGCCGGTTTCAAACTGTCTGCTGACATTGACGTCAGTGCTAAAAACCGACGTTCTTCTCATGGTAGTGCTGTTAACGGCAAACGGCCTGCCGCTCTGATCATCAATGTAAGACATTCCCGCGCTTAAAAAATACGAATAGGCCCTTTCTATCTCGGCAAGTTTTCCTTTGACAGCGTCTATATTTGCCTGAACGGTCTTGAGCTCGCTGTTATTTTCCGCCACAAGATCCAAATATTGCCCCATAGTAAGCATTTCACCCGACGCCGGCACAGCAGCCGCCATAAACCCCAACAAAAACAACAGCCTCAGCTTTCTCATACATTTTTCTCCATTTTTAGAACGACATGTAAAAGGTAATAGGTAATAGGTAAAAAACGGCAATTATAATGTAAAGCTGTTATTGATCTTTTACTTTTTACCTTTTACCTATTACCTTTTACATGTTTCCTTTAAATTTTTGCATTAAAAAATCTATCATTTTTTCAATTTTTGAATAATATTTTTCATTATCGTATCCGCTGATCTCGCACATCTTTGCATAACCGTGAACGGAACCGGTNAAAATCGCAATAAACTCGGATGTTTCAATATTTNTATCCAAATACCCGTCNTTTTTACATTCGTCTATAAGGTCGGAATAGAATTTTATCCAGGTATCGTGAAGCTCTTTGATTATATCCACGTACATTTTGTCAAATATATTGACGTCTTTGATTATTGTTTCTATTGTTCCGCGGTGTTCTCTGATCATTTTGGCGCTTAATACTAACACTCTTTTTAATTTTTGCTCAGAAGCTGGCAATTTTGCGGCTTCAACCAGCCATCCCGAAGCCAAATCGCGGCTCAAACTGTTAAAAAGCGCCTTTATATAATTTTCTTTTGATTTGAAATAATAATAAAACATGCCCAGATTTATTCCCGCGTCAAGACAGATCTGTCTTATGCTCAGGTTTGAAATACCCTGGGTCACAATTTTTTCTTTTCCAAGTTCAATAAGTTTTTGATCTAAATTCTGCGACGGTCTTGCCATATTTTTTCCTTTTCAGAAGTTCAAAGGCCTAGAAACTGAGAGGAGCTTTCTGGAAGATGAGAGGGTGAGAAGCGGAGAAGTTGAGAGGAGCTGTGGTCGTTTCTTCTTTGTCGTTATCCTTGTCTTCATCCCACCTTCCCAACATCCCAACTTCTCATCTTCTGCCTTTTTCGTCTTTTCCCATCTTCTCAGCTTCAGCTTTTTAAACATTCATATTTATACACTATTATAATAAATTTGTCAAGCGATAATTTTTATAATATTTTATAAAAATAAAATTTTGATTGATTTTTCAATAAGATTTACATTTGTTATTTTTCAGGAAAATAATTTTTTATACGGTATTATAAAAACTTTTTTATAGGCATGTATAATTTTTTGCAGTTGACAGATACAATAATGCAATAAAAAATAGGTAAAAAAATAGATATCAATATTGTCATCAAAAAAATGTCTTGACGACAATACATCTTCATCTTACGGCAGTCTATGCCCTCAAATATTCACCGCAACATTTTTCGCCTTGACACCTTTAGATGCCGGCTAATATTTCTTTAAGTTTTGAGACTTCTTCTTTGGTCAAAGTAACGCCTTTTCCCATTTTTGTGCGATCCGGCGACCAATCCCGCAAATCGTATTTTGGATCGCGGTCATTCCATTTTACCAGATTTAACTCTTTTTTCCAGCCTTTGCTTCCTTCCGAAACTGTCCCTAATGTCTGCACGATTTCAAACTTAATTTCCGGCTTTGCTTTTTCCGCCATAAAATTCTCCTTTTTGGAAGATGAGAGGGTGGGAAGCGGAGAAGTTGAGAGGAGCTATGGTCGTTTCTTCTTTGTCATTGTCATTGTCTTTGCCCACCTTCCCAACATCCCACCTTCTCATCTTCTGCCTTTCTAACTCCACTCTCCGCCCTCCAAACTCCACACTTTTTATTATATACAGAGTGGAGATATTGTGTTTTCGCATTTTGCGAAAACCTTTTTATAGGTTTTGCCGGAGGCAAAACTCCTTATCTTCACTCTTCACTTTTCACTCTTCAATCTTTATTTTTTCTAAAAGAACAACCGTTTCCACATGATATGTCTGCGGAAACATATCAACCGGCGTAATTTCTTTTATTTTATATTTGCCGCTGTCAGTTATGGCTGTCAAATCCCGCGCAAGGGTCGAAAGATTACAAGAAACATATACCATTTTATCCGCATTTGATTCAAGTATAAATTTTATCACGTCTTTAGTCAACCCGTTCCGGGGAGGATCAACCACTATTGAAAGTTTGGAGTTTGAAGTTTGAAGAGTGGAGTTAACGGCAAAGGCATTTTTTACTCCACACTCCACACTCCACGCTTCACTCTGTTGTTTAATCCATTCTTCCGCCGTCATCGCATAAAATTCGGCATTATCGACATTATTTATTTTAGCATTTATTTCAGCGTCTTCTATCGCTGATTCAATCTGCTCAATTCCTATAACTTTCCCGACTTTGCCTGCCATACATATGCCGATTGTTCCGGTACCGCAGTATAAATCAATCAAAACTTCATTTTTTGACGGATTTAACAAACGCAATACTTCATTATAAAGTATTTCCGCACCTTTTGAATTCGTCTGAAAAAAAGAGAAAGGCGATATATTAAAATAAAAATCTTTTCCGCCGACATTCAGTTTTTCCGCAATATTTTCTTTGCCGGAAAGAAGAGTCAGCTTATCGCAGACAACGGCGTCTGAGCGCCTGCCGTTTTGCGTCCAATAAACGCTTTGCGCAAACTTTTCAAGCTCTTTTATGAGCGGTTCAAAAAAAGCAGGACTATAGTCCGCCGCATTAGTAACAATATTTATAAGCATTTGCCCGTTATTTTTTGCTTTTCTTAAAACCAAATGTCTTAAAAAACCTTCATGCGTTTTATTATTATAAGCAGTAAGACCGTTTTTACCGGCAAAATCTTTAATGATCTGCGCCGCTTTCAAAAAATCTTCGTCGGCAATAAAACACGGCGGCACGGAAACGTATTTGTTAAAGCTCCCCCGCTGATGCAAACCCAGAGAAAGAGTGGAGAGTGAAGAGTGAAAAGTGGAATTAACGTCAACGGCTGGATTCTTCAAGCCTTCGGCTTTCAGAATGACAGAATCATCATCAGAGCCGTTCATTCCTAATTCCTCATTCCTAATTCCTAATTGCCTTTCAAAAAAGCTGAATTCCATCTTATTTCTGTAATGCCAAATCTCGGGGCTTTCTAAAATTTTATTTATTTTGACCCCGAAAACGCTTAAGAGTTCATTTATATATTCTTCTTTATATTTTATCTGATTTTGATAATCCGTATTCTGGAACGTGCATCCGCCGCATCTGCCGAAAGAAGGGCACTCGGGTTCTGTTCTTTCGTGAGATTGAACGGCAATACGTTTTACAAGCCCTTCTCTGAAAGATTTTTTATCTTTGATCACCAAAACATCCGCCGTTTCGTCCGGCAAAAGTCCTTCGGTAAACAAAGCGATTCCGTCTTCGCAGCGGCAAAGAGAGCGTCCCAGAAAAACGATCTTTTCCGTCTTAACGCCGATGATCTTATTTTTTAATGACATTATTTTTTTCTTGCTGGTTTTTTATGTCTTCAAGACATTGAAGGACTTTAGCTTTTATCTCCGTAACGGCATCTGCGGCCACTTGAGGAACGTTTTTCATGGATACTATATAATCCGCTTTCTCCGATATAAAAAACGCGGTGTCGCTCATTTTTGAAGAAGGCATTTGAATTATGCCTCTCATATGTTCCAAATCTTTTGAAGCCTGTTCAAGCTCGGCTATTTTTACTTCAAGCCTTTCATAAAGTTTTGTATTTGCTATGGACTGCGCTATCTGGGCCACAAAAACGCCCACATTTTTCAAATCCGCTCTCACAAAAGACGACATCGGAGCAGTTTTTGTCAAAAACAGATATCCCATCATTCTGCCGTTAAGCATTATGGGAAAAGCCATTGCCGATTTAATTTCGCTGTTGGCGTCAAATATTCCGGCTAAAGAAGGCGGTACATTATTCATGTCAAAAAAGAGAGGCTCGTTTTTATTTTCACCGTAAAGTTTTAAAGCCAAAGCTTCAATTTCTTTTTTCTGAGGCGCATACCTGGAGTACGTGGAAGAAGCAAGATAAAGCTGTGAATTGTTGTCTAAAAGAAAAATTGACGCATCCTGAGAATACGTTACTTTTTTCACAAGAGACGTCATTATCGGGAATAAATCTTCAAGTTTCAGGCTTGAAAACACGGCATTGCTGCTTTCATACAATGCGACAAGCATTTTCAGTTCCGTTTTTTCCAAAGCTTTTTCGACAAGAGCGGTAAGTTCGTCGATATTGAAAGGTTTCTGCACAAAATCATAAGCTCCGCTTCTCATTGCGTCAAGAGCGTTTTCAACGGTAGCATAACCGGTAATTATTATGACTTCGGTTTCGGGAGTTTTTTCTTTTACGAATTTGAGAAGTTCAAGCCCGTCGACTTTGGGCATCTTCATATCGGTAATTATTATATCGGCTTTTTCGGTTTGTAATTCATTAACGGCTTCTTCACCGTTTATCGCTGAGAAAACATCATATCCTAATTTCGCAAATTCGCTTATAAGAAGGTCTCTTATTCCCTGTTCATCGTCAACAATAAGTATTCTTCCTTTTTGCACTGACATCATTCCACCATTGAATATTTATTTGACACAAAAAGATTATAACAAAAAAAGTTTTTTTTCAAAGAAAAAACATTTTAACTGCAGAAGATGGGATGATGAGATGGTGAGAGGATGAGTAAAAACAAAGACAAAGCTGTTACTCAACTTCTCAACATCTCATCCTCTCATCATCCATATTTTATCTGTAGTTCGTAAACTGTAAAGGGAGCGAAAAAGGAACCTGTTTTAAATATGCTATCACTTGCTGAAGATCGTCTTTTTTGGGCGAAACAACTTTTACTTTCGCGCCGTCGATCTGCGTTTGGACTTTCAATTTTGAATCTTTGATTATTTTCACGAGCTCTTTCGCTTTGTCGGAAGGCAGTCCTGAAATAATTTCGGCGACCTGCCGGATATATCCTTCAAAAGCTTTTTCTTCCGCTTTGTAGTTCAGCGATTTTATCGACACGCCTCTTTTGGCAAAACGGCCTTCCAAAATGTCTTTGAGGGCTTTCATTTTAAAATCATCGTCTGCGACCAATGTGATCTTTTTGTCGTTTTTGTTTAAATCTATCGAGGACTTGCTGCCTTTAAAATCAAACCTGTTCGCAAGCTCTTTCTGCGCCTGGTTCACCGCATTTTCAACTTCCATCATGTCAACTTCCGAAACAATGTCAAAAGAAAATTTATCCGCCATTTTTTTCCTCCGAAAAATTAATTTCTCAGCAATAAATTTTACGCTCTTTCCGTATTATAACATAATTTTCAGCGACAGCTAAAAATTAACGGTTAACGATTATAATCAACGGCCTTTTTATTTTCAAAACCGGCAATATTAAGGATTTTTCTTTTTTAAAATAAATTCTTTTGTTGTGATATTTTGGCTGCGGCTGTTAAGAAATTCTATTGCTGACGGCTGTAAAATTTTTTTGGCTTGCGCCATATCCGTATATATTAAATTTTCTTTCTCTATGTTCAAGTCCATAAAATAATCAAAATTATCCTTTCCATAGATACTTGGAATTCTAACAATTTTATTTCTTGGCGGTCTCAGAATAGCAATCAGAGTGTTTAAATTTGCATCTTTTGCATTTAAAACAACAACTAAACTTTCTTGATGAGTGATAGACTTCATAATTATAACGGGATCTGCAAGCAATTGCGGCAAACTGTCAATAACGTTAAATGGAACAGCCGCCGAATGGCCGTTTCGAATTTTTTCCAACACTTCTACGGAAATTCTTAAACTTTGACCTATTATATTAAAATATTTAAAAATAAACGGAACAACGGAAATTTTTATATCGTCATATTTTAAAGTTCCTGAAAAATATGCTCCGATCTGCGCCTGAAAATATAGGATATCTCTTTGTTCCGCAATAAAACGATCCATTAAAAAAATCCGTTAAAATATTATTATTGACAATTTTTTTAAATTTATTTAATATATTATTAGCCTTTGAATGTATCCCTTGTGCAATTAGAGCACCGGCGGCCTTACATTCAAAGGCTTTTTTTTATTTAAATACAACCGCTGTTGCTTTTGTCTTTGCCATGCATCTATTAGGGTGTGTCGACACGCCCTAGTTCTTAAACTGTATCTGATAAAGCTGTCTGTAAACGCCGTTTTCTATGTTTAACAGTTCTTCGTGCGCGCCTTGTTCTACGATCTTGCCTTTGTCCAATACAAGTATTTTATCGGCGTGCTGCACCGTTGAAAGCCTGTGCGCGATAACGATTATCGTTTTATCTTTCATAAGATTATCAAAAGCTTTCTGCATCTCTTTTTCGGATTTATTGTCCAAAGCGCTTGTGGCTTCGTCCAAAATAACTATAGGCGCGTCTTTTAAAATCGCTCTTGCTACGGCTACGCGCTGTTTTTGCCCGCCGGACAAAATTATCCCTCTTTCGCCTATAACGGTATCTATGCCGCGTTCAAAACCCGCGATAACTTCGTCAAGACAGGACATACTTACGGCTCTGCGTAATTCTTCCTCACTTGCGTCGGGGTTGCCCAGCATTATATTATCCCTTATCGTGCCCGAAAATAAAAAATTGTCCTGAAACACGACTGAGATCCGGTCTCTCAGAGATTTTAAAGATATTTTTCGAAGATTGATGCCGTCAATTTTTATATTTCCCTTTTTAACGTCGTAAAATCTTAAAATAAGATTGACTAAAGTGGTTTTCCCGCCGCCGGAATTTCCTACAAGCGCGACAGTTTCCCCTTTTTTTACCGTAAGGCTTATATCGTCTATCACGGTTTTAAAATTATCATAACTGAAAGACACTTTATCAAACATTATCTCTTTATCGAAACTTTTAAGTTCAACGGGAGTTTCGGTTTCGATGTCTCTTACCGCCGGCTTCATTTTAAGCATATTGAGCAGACGGTCCATCGCCATAAAAGATCCCTGTATGCTTATAAACTGCTGCCCTATTGATTTTACCGGCGTGTAAAGCATCATCAAAGCGGCCAAAAACGAAACAAAATTTCCGCTCGTTATGGTATTATTCAAAACAAGATAAGTTCCGAAAAAAACTACTCCGGCAACTCCGAAAGACGAAATTATATGCATTACCGGCGAAAGCCATGCGGTATTTTTAAGCATCACCATTTTGAGATTAAAAGATTTTCCCATAAGTCCGTCAAAGCTGCCCGTTTTATGTTTTTGAAGATTATACGAAGTTATAGTTTTATTTCCGGCGAAAGTTTCATTGTATGCCGTCACAATATCGCTTTCGACGGATACCGATTTCTCAAAAACTATTTTCATTCTTTTTTTTACGAAATACAAAGGCAGAAAAGCGCAGCCCAAAACAAAAACCGAAATAACGGTAAGATGCAATGAATTATAAATCAAAACTCCGACAAGCGAGATTATTGAAAAAACCCTGGTAACGATCGTTTTGACATTATTGATAAGCCCGTTGCTTGCGGTTTCCGCGTCTCTTGAAAATCTGAAAATCACAGCACCCGAAGTCATCTTGTCAAAAAACACCGGCGACAATGAAAGAAGTTTATCAAACAAAACCTGTTTGATCCTCAGGGTTATTTTGTTTGCGGTCCAGCCGTTTACGTAAACCGCAAGAAAATTAAATACCCCCTGCAAAATCGTAAATCCAACGATCACAAAAGGCACGTAAATGAAAGAAGACGACTCTTTTGCAACCATTATATTGTCCATATACGGTTTCAAAAAAAGCGCAATAAGCGCGTCAAGCATGCCCACGGGAATAGTAAGCAGCAGACCCAAAACGACCTTAGGAAAATACGGCTTTACAAAAGGCCACATTCCCCAAAGACTTTTTACAAATTGATTTTCAACCGCAAACTGTTTTATTTTTGACAATAGTTTCATTGTAACCTCTTAACGGCAGAGTGGAAAGTGAAGAGTGGAGAGTGGAGATATTGTGTTTTCGCATTTTGCGAAAACCTATTTATAAGTTTTGCCGGAGGCAAAACTCCTTATCTTCACTCTTCACTTTCCACTTTTCACTTTTTTTACCGCACTACCTCTAAACTTATTCTTTTTAATTCCGTATCGATCTTCAAAACTTTTACTTTTACGGTATCTCCGACTGAAACGACTTCGTGCGGACTTGTTATAAACTTATTGCTCAGCTTTGAAATGTGCACAAGCCCGTCCTGATGAACGCCAATGTCGACAAAAGCGCCGAAATTCGTAACGTTTGTTACCGTACCGTTTAAAACCATATTTTCCTGAAGGTCATCCAGAGTATTTACGTCATCGCTGAATTCCGCAGTGGAAAAATCTTTTCTCGGGTCAACTCCTGGCTTTTTTAACTCCTGCATTATATCATTTAAAGTCAAAAGACCCACGTTTTCGCAAACATACTGTTTAGGATCAATTTTCTTTATCAGCGCTTCATTGCCTATAAGTTCTTCAATTTTAACGTCCAGATCCGAAGCCATTTTTTCAATGACCGTATATCTTTCCGGATGAACGCCGGAATTGTCAAGAGGATTCAAACCGCCCGGGATCCTTAAAAATCCGGCGCACTGTTCAAACGTTTTATCTCCCAGACCGCTGATTTTCATAAGCTCTTTTTTATCTTTGAAAGAACCGTTTTTCGTTCTGTAAGCGACAATATTTTTGGCAACGGTTTTACCTATGCCGGAAACATAAGACAATAACTCCGTCGAAGCGGAATTCAAATTCGCGCCAACGAAATTAACGGCCGATTCCACCGTACCGTCAAGCTGTTTTTTAAGATGTATCTGGTTGACGTCGTGCTGGTATTGCCCGACGCCGATCGATTTAGGATCGATCTTGACAAGTTCGGCAAGAGGATCCTGCAGTCTTCTTGCTATGCTTATGGCTCCTCTTACGGTAACGTCTAAATTTGGAAACTCAGCCGTTGCCAAAGGCGACGCGGAATAAACCGAAGCGCCTGCTTCGCTGACGACAATCACTTTCGGATTTATTTTGAACGTATGTTTCTTCAAAACATTATTGATAAATGCCGTTGTTTCTTTAGACGCCGTTCCGTTGCCTATCGCAATAAGTTCGACATAATATTCTTCAATAAGATCAACGATAATATCTTCTGCTTCCGCAACTCTTAAAGCGGGCTCATGAGGAAAAATCGCGTGATATTCTTTAAAATTGCCGTTTGTGTCTATAACGACAACTTTGCAGCCCGTCCTGAACCCTGGGTCAACGCCCATAATAACTTTGTGTCCCGCAGGAGGAGCGATCAAAAGATTTTTCGCGTTTTTTGCAAAAACGTCTATCGCGTCTTTATCCGCGTCGT
This sequence comes from Endomicrobiia bacterium, assembly GCA_009776745.1. Taxonomy (GTDB): domain Bacteria; phylum Elusimicrobiota; class Endomicrobiia; order Endomicrobiales; family Endomicrobiaceae; genus Endomicrobium_B. The sequence continues at coordinate 10,279 of WRNH01000050.1, forward strand.
CCATTTTGGCTAAAAATATTTCAACCTGAAGCGAAGGATACAAATGCCTCTCATAAGCGGTCTGCACCGCCTGAAAAAGTTCCGGATAAAAAAGCGACATATTGCCTTTATTTTTTACGGTTTTTGAAAGTATCAAATCAATTGCCTGATCGTCTTCAAGCACTATTTTCCACGATAAAACTTCTTCTTTTGCGCCGCGCCGTATTGCCAAAAGCCTGTGTCCCGGAATGGTTTTTAAAGACTCGTTATAATCATAGTACATATCGTACTTTGTTTTTAAATTTGCCGCGGCCTTTGTAGCTTTTGAACGCAGGTTTCCGTTAGCCGATATAAAATTTCTGAGCAGGCCTCTTATCAAAGCATTGTCGGAAAGCTGCTCGGCTATTATGTCTATTGCGCCGGTAAGAGCTTTTTGTGCGGTATCAATTCCTTTTTCAGGATCAATAAACGGTTTTATTATTTCCGCCTTATTTTCTTTCATGCCGCGTGTCTGCTCCAAAATTTCTACGGCAAGAGGTTCCAAACCTGCGGCTTTTGCTATAGTTGCTTTTGTCTGGCGTTTCGGTTTGTACGGCAGATATATGTCTTCAAGCTTTGTTTTTTCTTTGCATTCTTCTATAAGCTTTTTAAGCTCGGGCGTCATCTTTTTTTGCTCTTCAATACTGTTTAAAATAGTTTCTTTTCTTGTTTCAAGCTCTATATAATATTGAAGTTTGTCATTGATATCTCTGATATTTACTTCGTCAAGATTTCCTGTTTTTTCTTTCCTGTAACGCGAAATAAAAGGAACCGTGTCCCCGTCGCCAAGCATCATAACGGTATTGCGCACGCCCCCTTCGGGCAGCCCCAAATCCGAAGTTATCCAATCGATTATCCTGTCACCGCTGCTCATGAAAACCCCTTTTTAACGGCAAAGTGGAAAGTGAAGAGTGAAAAGTGGAGATATTGTGTTTTCGCATTTTGCGAAAACCCGTTTACATGTTTTGCCTCAGGCAAAACTCCTTATCTTCACTCTTCACTTTTCACTCTTCACTCTGTTGTAAAAAAACAGAGTTAACCTTATAAAGCGCAAATCTTTTAAAAAGGTTAACTCTGTAATTTTTTAAGTTTACTTGTTCTTGCCCACGATTTTGAAAACTTTTGTCCCGCAGTCAGGGCATACGCCTGAGATAGCTTTCATACCGTTTTTCATTACAACATCCTGAGCGTCTTTCACTTCCACTTGCTTTTTACATTTCATGCACCTTGCTTCTGCCATAATAATCCCCCTTAAATATTAACATCTTTATATCCTATACTTAAACGCAACAAGTATTTATACTTTTTTTTACCGTATTTGTAAAGACTTGAGACAGAAACGGCGATACAAGGATGCAGAGCAATGGCAACCCCTCATCCTCTTGCTTCGCAAGTCCTTATTCGTCGCACTGCGACCCCGCAAGGGGAGAAGGAAACAACTCAGTTTCTCCGCATCCCTGCCTCTTTGCATCTTCCGTTCTAGCTTATTTTTATCGTTCTGCACCGCTGGCCTCTTTTTGCCGCAAAAAGATTTATATCCGTTATATTTTGGCTGTAAAGCATATCTTTTGCAACTTTCAAAGCAAGCTCCGGATGATTGTGATGCTGGCTTATATGCGCCAAAAACACGTATTTCAAACTGTCCGCCGCCGCGGAAGCCGTTTTTATTTCGGCAATAGCCTGAGCCGCGTCTTCATTTGCCAGATGTCCCCATTCGCTAAGCACCCATCGTTTGTTTTCATAAGGCCTGAAACTTGAATCAAGCATTTCCCTGTCATAGTTTGATTCCATAACAAGAATATTGCTGCCGCTTAAACTTTTGATCATATTTTTGCACACTTTTCCGGTATCGGTCACATACCCGATTTTATATTTTCTTCCCTGCACTGCCGAAGAAAAAGAAAAACCCAAAGTGCGTGAAATATTATTATCCCTGTGATGAACGTCAAAAGGCATGATCTCTATATCTTTTATTTTAAAGCCGTCATTAAAAGATATAGTACGGCAATCGTCCGCTTTATCTCCATATTTCCGAGACATATCTTCAAGGGTATCCGCGTGCAGATGTATAGGTATATTATTTTTAAGAAAAAAATTCAATCCCGAAGCGCTTATATGGTCTATATGCGCATGAGTAATGACCGCCGCGGAAATATTTTCAGGTTTTAATCCGAGATTTTCCAGATTTGCCGTCATATATTTTGAACTGCACCCGCAGTCCACCAAAACAACGGCTCTATCCGTCCACAAAACAGAACAATTCCCGCTGGAACCGCTGGCAAGTATACAAAAGTTTAACATAAATACAGATAATAGATAATAGAGAATAGATAAAAAAACTTTATCGACTCTGCCGTCTATTGTTTTCCTTTTATTGTTTTTACTGTTGCCGTTAACAATTTAAACAGCTCATCGCAATCAGTAATAATACTCTTAAATTCTTTTTCGCTTATATAACCCGTATCAAACAACAACTCCAGCCAATACTGTGTTTCAGAACACTCTTTCAAGGCAATATATATTTTTGAAAGAAATTCTTTCCTGCTGATTGAACACCCAGCTTCCGCTACATTTGCCCCTATACCGGTTCCTGAACGCAACAATTGTTTTGATAAAACAAACTCTTTCTTCTTATCACAAAGATATTTATACAATTTGACTATTCTGACAGCAAAAACTTTACTTTTTATTTTTATTACTTTCTCAGACATAATATTTCACCACCGCTTACCTTACCGTTTTTATCTATTCTCTATTATCTATTCTCTCTTATCTGCCTTTCAATGGTTTTCACCGCCAAATCAACCGCCGCTTCCACGTCTTTTATGTTGAAAACCGATGCGGGCGCGTGTATGTATCTGGTCGGAATGCTTAAAATTCCCGTCAAAATTCCTTCTCTGTTTGTGTATATGGCTGCGCCGTCGGTCATTCCGCCGTCTATAATGTCGATCTGGTGGGGGATATTGTTTTCTTTGGCGGCGTCAAGAATAAGTTTTCTGGCTTTGTGCGGAACTATCGTACCGCGTCCGCCTGCTTCGATCATCGTTATCGCAACTCCTTTTCCGAGTTTCAGGTCGGAAGTTTTAGGATCAATGCCTGGCGTATCTCCCGACACGGTAGTATCTATCACAAGCGCAAAATCCGGATCGATCTTAAAAGACGAGGTCTTCCCGCCTTTCAGGCCGACTTCTTCCTGAGCGGTCGCGCAGGCATAAATTTCCGCATCCAGATTTTTGGAAAGTTTTTCCATGATTTTTATCATCGCATAGCAGCTTATTCTGTTATCGGCGGCTTTCCCGTAATAAAAATCGCCGTTCAATATTCCGGCCGAAGGCTCAAATATTATTTGATCGCCGATATCTATAACTTTTAAAACTTCTTTTTTAGAAGAAAGGCCGATATCTATAAACATATTTTCAGATTTTACCGGAGCTTTTCTTTCTTCTTCATTCATCAAATGCGGCGGCTTTGTTCCTATGATGCCGGTAATTTGTTCGCCTTTTTTATTTATGATTTTAACGGTTTTCCCCATAAGTATAGGATCATTTATTCCGCCTACTTTAATAAAATATATGAATCCTTTTTCATCTACGTGTTTTACGATCATGCCGATCTCGTCCATATGCGCGGCGATCATAATTTTCTTTTTACCGTTTCCTCTTTTGCCTATAACATTGCCGAAATTGTCGGTTTCGACGCTGTCGCAAGATTTTGAAAGAGCCTCGGTAATAATTTTTGCGACATTTTCCTCGTAACCTGAAATTCCGTCCGACATCAGCAGATCTTTAAGCAGTTTATCCATTTCTTTTCTCCCTGTCTTTTTTTCTTTTGAAAAAGAGTTTGAAGCCATAACGATATCAACTGATCTTTCGCAATATACTCCAAACATAAAAAATAAAATAAGAAGCGCGGCAATACGTTTTTTCATCCCTTTCTCCATTTATAAGCCATTACCATACATCTATGCATCATGTTCTTTTATCTCCCTTATCGCTTTTATCCTCTCAAGCACGGGCGGATGAGAATATTCCAAAAACACCTTGAAAGGATGCGGATGCAAATTTGAAAGATTGTCTACGGACAGCTTTTTTAAAGCGTCTGCCATCGCTTCGGGTTTTTTATATGTCGTTACGGCATATGCGTCGGCTTCATACTCGTGTTTTCTTGAAATGCCGCTCGATATTATCCCGATAAGCATTGATATCGGAGCATACAAAAAGCCGAAAAATATTATTCCCGCGTAAACGGAACGGAAGTCCATGCAAAAAGCCTCAAACAGCCAAGGCGAATTTATAAAAAATGACAGCAAAAAGAACATCAAAGCCATTGCCGCAAACCCGAATATCATCTGCCTTATCACATGCCCAAGCTTAAAATGTCCCATTTCATGAGCTAAAACGCTTGTAAGTTCGTCGACGGTATGTTTTTGGATCAGCGTATCAAACAAAACTATTCTGCGAAACTTTCCAAAACCCGCAAAAAAAGCATTGGATTTTGTCGAACGTTTGGAATTATCCATTTTAAAAAGGCCTTTCATCTTAAAATTTTCTTTTTTTGCGTATTCTTCCACCGACGTTTTAAGTTCGCCGTCTTCAAGCGGAGTAAATTTATTAAACAAAGGCATCACGATAACGGGATAAACAAACATTATCAGCAGCTCAAAAGCGACAACCGCGAAAAAAGCATAAAGCCACGCAAACTTCCCGAAAGACAAAAAGAACCATATAATCGCGGCAAAAACAGTTCCTCCGATAACAGCTCCTATTATCCAGCTTTTTATCAAATCGCTTATAAAAGTTTTGACTGTCATTCTGTTAAACCCGAATTTTTCTTCTATGACAAAAGTGCTGTAAGCGGAAAAAGGAATTTTCAATATTGCCAAAGTCAAAAGCAGCATGCCGGCAAAAATCAGACCCGTTAAAATTTCTCCGAAGCCGAAAGAGACAGCGATACGGTCTGCCAGATTAAATCCGCCTTTTGTTATAAAAACTATCTGCGCTATTAAAAAGAAAGCCCCGTAATTAATGGAAAACTTAGTTCTTGCCACGAGATAATCCTGCGCTTTTTCATACTTTTCTTTGTCATAATACCCTTCAAATTCTTCAGGTATGCGGCTTGAAAGATTTTTTACGTTAAGATAATCCGCGATGGTTTCTACGGCATAGACCAGCACAAGAAAAGATACTATCAATAATGTGTACGCGCTCATTTATACCTCCGGTCACTGCCTTCGGGGACAAACTGCTTTGGAATAACATTTTACAGCAGATTGACTTAGAGTTGATCTGCCATACTGTCCATTATTATAGCAAAAAAATTTTCAGCAGTACGCATAAGGAATAAAATCAATTTTCCGCAAAAACGGGTCTCTCTCCCGCGTCTATGCAGCGCTCCGTCTCATTGACCGGGAATTGCGCCAAATATTTTTATTTTTAGCGGCCTATCCGTTTTACTTTTCGCGGACATTTTGCTTTACCCTAAATATTCCATTAGAACTTTTGTAAAGCTGTCATGTTGGACAACAACAGAAACGGCAGCGACTTTTGTTTATCGCTGCCGTTTCTGTCGTTGAAAATATTTTATATTTTACTTTTTATATTTTATATTTTCATTTGTCTGGGGCGTAATTTACCACTAAAAACGCATTAAGTCAAGTTTTTCTGCCACGCCCGAAAAACTTGCAATATTGACAGGGTTTTTCTGCCGCGCCCGAAACTTCTGGGGGGACGGAGGAGTTGACCCATCCCCATTGACCCAGATGCTTCGACTGCACCGCTTTGCTCAACATGACAGCAACGGCGAAACGGCAGCGATTTTTGTTTGTCGCTGCCGTTTCTGTAGTTGAAAATATTTTATATTTTACTTTTTATATTTTATATTTTCATTTGTCTGGGGCGTAATTTACCACTCTTTAACGAAGAATTTGCGCAGTGGTCAATTGCCCCGTCCCCACCACCTTGAGCAATTTTTGGGTCAACTCCTCCGTCCCCATGACCCATTATGCCGTTAAAACTCGTATTTCACCTGCAAGCTTCCTATTACGCCTTCTCTTACTCCGCTGTAACCGTTTATGCTTAAGTCCAATGTCAGTTTTTCCGCTGCTTTTGCGTTTACGCCTAATCCGCCGCTAAACGTTCCGCCGTTTAGGCTTGGCTCTTCTACTTCGTATCCGTCTATTTTGGCATTTATGTCGCCGCTTAGTTCGTAATCGTACGATAATGCCAAATACGGCGTAAATTTGTCGTTTATCTTGTATTCGCCTTTTGCGCCGGCTTTTATTCTGTTTGAAAGTATAGAATCGAATTCGTATTTGTTGCCGCTTGACAAGTCCGCATCGCCGCCGCCTGTGCTTGTCAGGGCGTATTTTGCAAAAGCGTCGACGTTTACTTTTTCATTGACTTTAAAAATTCGGCCTCCTCCTAAGCTTATGCCAAAATACATCGCGCTGTAATCAAAATCCGTGTTGAAAACCGTTCCCATTGTGTCGACAATTTTGCTTTTGTAATCATTGCTTACTTGGCCGGCTCTTATCAAGCCTTCAATGTAAACGTCTTCTTTCACATCTTTTTTCGCTACAATGCCTATGCCTATTGCTGTGGTTTCGCCGTCGCCTTTTAAGCCTTTATGTTCCGTGTCAAAACTTCCGCTTGCGTATTCTATGAAAGCTCCCGCGTCAAAAGAGGCAAACTTTTTTGCCGCGCCAAGCGCCGCTCCAAATATGCTCATTTCAACCGAAGAGCCCGTATCGTATTTTGAACTTCCGCCAAAAACCGACGCTATGGCTTCTATTTTTCCTTCCTGCAGGCCGTTCAATAATGCGCCGTTTATATTTTCCGCGCCTTGCCTTGCAAGTATCGCGCCGGCAGCCGCGCCTTCGGACAAAATTTTTGTTTGCGGGTTTGCGTCTATGCCAAGCACCGTTGCAATCAATTTATTGTTTGCCGTGTCTGCTTCAAGCGCCCATTTATAACGCAAACCAATGCCGTGCTGCCCTTGGGTTTGGGTTTGGGTAAAATCCGTGTCGTCAAGAGTGACGGCCTGAATGAGCGTTATGCTTACGCCTGCTTTCAAAGGCGCGGAGCTGCCTGTCGTATTGACGCCCGTAACAGTAGAACCTGTCCCGTTTCCGTCGCCAAGTACAACCGCGCCGCCTGACGTAAGCACAGGGACAGTTTGTGTAACGGGAAAAACAAAATTATAGTATTGAAAATTGCCCACACCACCGTTGCCAGCTCTGATGCTGCCGCTGCGCAGGTTAAGAGTATTGCCGGTAAAAGCGTCCCCTGCGCCTGCACCATTGGTATAACCGCCGTAAAGGGAATAACCAAAGACTGTATTGCCGATGACGGTTACGGTATTATTTATGGCAATGGCGGAATCACCCGCATAGGCATACCCTCCTAAAACCTCTCCGTCGACATAGCTGTCTGCAATGATAAGAGTATTATTTGCAGCAACGGCTGGACCGTCGCCATCAACATAAGCGTGCCCGCCATAGACACATGAGACATAGCTATTGGTAATGCTGACTGTGTTATATGCGGCAGCGGCTGAACCGTCGCCGTCAACATTTGCATACCCGCCGTAAACATTGCTCTCCACTCTGCTGTTATCAATGATCACGCTGTTATTTGCAGCCGCAGCTGCGCCATTAATGACGAAGGCAAATCCGCCATTAATATAATTATAATAGCTGTCCACATAGCTGCCGCCAATGATGCTCACAGTATTATTGTTGACTGCGGCTGAACCGTCACCAACTTCTGCATACCCGCCGTAAACATCGTATACGCTGCCGGCATTAACGGTTACTGTGTTGCCGTTGGCCGCTGATGAGCCGTCACCTTCAACACGGGCACTCCCGCCGCGAATCTCATCTCCTATATTGCCGGCATTAACGGTTACGATATTATTGTTAGCCGCAGCCGAGCCGTCATTCTCAACATAGGCATTCCCGCCGCGAACATACGAGTCCACACCGCCGCCGG
>WRNH01000051.1 GCA_009776745.1 Endomicrobiia bacterium
CAGCGGAATATCTGCGGAAAAGATAGAATATGTAGGAGTTTCGTCGGTATTGCCTGCCGCTTCAAATGACACCGAAGCCGGAAGAATGGCAAACAGAAGAGTGGTCGTGGTGGTGGAATAAAGGCAGCACTGAGAAATAGGACTATATTAAGTTAGTTTGCTATATTATCTTTTCTCTGCCGTTTTTATGATGTACGTAATACATGTCCACACACCTTAGTCCCCACGACAAATACATGAAAAAATGTCTCGTCGAGACCGCCCTCACCCTGCCCTCTCCCTGATGAGGGAGAGGGAGAACTGCTTCGACGGTAAGTTTTTTGATTTAGCTTTCATGCGTTTGTCGCGCCCTAGTCCCCGTTTGACAAGATTTTTATTATTTTATATTATCATTGGCAATAGATTCCCAAAAATCTAACCTTTTTATCAATAAATTAATTACAGGAGGCTTATCATGGCAGTAAAAGTTGCAATTAACGGTTTTGGCAGAATTGGAAGATTGGCGTTTAGGCAGATGTTCGGTGCGGCAGGTTATGAAATTGTCGCTATAAACGATTTAACAAGCCCTAAAATGCTGGCGCATTTGTTGAAATATGATTCGGCTCAAGGGCCGTACGCTCTTGCCGATAAAGTAAAATCAACGGACAATTCCATTATAGTCGACGGAAAAGAAATCATCATATACGCGGAAAAAGACGCGAAAAATCTTCCTTGGGGAAAGCTTGGCGTAGACGTAGTTCTTGAATGCACGGGATTTTATACGTCAAAAGCAAAAGCGCAGGCGCATATCGACGCGGGTGCAAAGAAAGTTGTTATCTCTGCTCCGGCAGGCGATGACCTTCCTACAGTAGTGTTCAATGTCAACCACAAAATTTTGAAAGCGGGCGATAATATAATTTCTGCAGCTTCATGCACGACAAACTGCTTGGCGCCGATGGCAAAAGCGCTTAACGATTTCGCTCCCGTGCAGACCGGAATAATGACTACCGTTCACGCTTATACCGGCGATCAGATGACGCTTGACGGCCCTCATCCTAAAGGCGATTTAAGAAGAGCAAGAGCTGCCGCTGCAAATATAGTTCCTAACTCAACTGGAGCGGCGAAGGCCATCGGTTTGGTTATCCCCGAATTGAATAAAAAACTTATCGGTTCGGCGCAGAGAGTTCCCACGATAACAGGTTCTTCCACCATATTGATTGCGGTTGTTAAAGGGAAAGACATAACGAAAGAAGCGATCAACGCGGCTATGAAGAAAGCTTCCGACGAATCTTTCGGATATACCGAAGACGAATTGGTTTCTTCGGATATTATAGGAAGCAAATTCGGTTCATTATTTGACGCGACTCAGACTATGGCGATTAAACTTGACGACGATACATATCAGGTCCAGGTCGTTTCATGGTACGACAATGAAAACAGCTACACAAGCCAGATGGTCAGAACAATTAAATATTTTGCCGAAGTAAAGTGACAAATATGAATTCTGACAGTTTGAAAAACAGAGTTTCATACGCTGATATTAAATGTTAAAACATAAGACTGTGCTGCGACGCTGTTTTTCGCAGCGCAGTTTTTGTTTTTTTAAGGAGAAATAATAATGTTAAGGTTAAAAAAAATTTTGATGTTTTTGAGCATGTTTGGTTTTGCAGCCGCGTTTGTTTCCTGCGCGTCCGGCAAAACGATCAAACCCGAAGAAAATACCAATAAAATTACGCAGCAGGAATGGCTGGAGAAAAATAAAAATTCTCCCGTGCTTAGAGAAGGCAACGGGAAGGTTTATAAACTTAAACTTGCAAATGTGCTGGAGCCCGGCAGCGTAATATTGAATCCTGCTCCTTCCGGAGACAGCGCTTCGCTGGAAGGCCTTACAAGGCAGATAAATGCAAGTTTTGAAAAAGAATATACGGAAGACCAGATAAAACAAATATATTTCATGTCAAAAGAGCAAGACGTAAATATAACGGAAATAATAGACAACAGCGTTATCGACCAAAACGGCAATATAATTTATAATAAAAACCCGGAGATAAAATAATGAAAAAAACGCTTAAAGACATTGACGTAAAAAATAAAAAAGTTTTGGTGAGAGTAGATTATAACGTTCCTCTTGACGCAAATCAAAATATTACAAACGACAAAAGAATAGCCGCGACGCTCCCTACGATACAGTATCTGCTCGAGCAGGATGCCGCGATAATTCTTATGGCGCATCTTGGCAGGCCGAAAGGGAAAGCTGTTCCGGAAATGAGTTTGAAGCCCGTTGCTGCGCGTTTAAGCGAACTTATCGGAAAACCGGTTAAATTTGTCGAAGGCGACTGCATAAGCGATCAGGCAAAGAAAACTGCCGCAGATTTAAAATCCGGCGAAATTCTGCTGCTTGAAAATTTAAGATTTTACGCGGCTGAAGAAGGTAAAAATGCCGCAGGGGAAAAAGATAAAGCGGCTATGGACGCTTTCGCGAAAGAGCTTGCTTCAATGGGTGAAGTTTTTGTTCAGGACGCGTTCGGGACGGTTCACAGGGCGCATGCTTCGACGGCAGGCATTGTAAAACATGTAAAAGACGCCGCCGCGGGTTTTCTTGTGGAAAAAGAGCTGAAATTTCTCGGGGAAGCGCTTGATAAACCGGTGAGGCCGTTTCTTGCAATACTCGGCGGAGCAAAAGTTTCGGACAAAATAAACGTTATCGAAAATCTTTTAAATAAAGTCGACTCAATTATTATCGGCGGAGCTATGGCTTACACTTTCTTAAAGTCTCAGAGCGTAAGCATCGGCGCTTCATTAGTTGAAGACGATAAGCTTGATTTGGCTGCCGAACTTCTTAAAAAAGCAAAAGAAAAAGGCGTTGAATTTCTTTTGCCTGTCGACCATGTTATTGCGGATAAAGTTGATTTCGCAAATAAAGCGGTCCCTGCCGGCGCAGCCGTAAAAGTTACGGTAGATGAAGCCATACCTGAAGGTTTTATGGGCGTTGATGTAGGACCTGAGTCGATTGAAAGGTTTGCAAAAGCCGTGAAAGAAGCGAAAACGATCGTATGGAACGGGCCTTTAGGGATATTTGAAATAGACCAATTTTCAAAAGGAACCGTTGAAATAGCTAAACTTGCGGCGCAATCCACGGAACAAGGCGCTACTTCCGTCGTGGGAGGCGGAGATTCCGTTTCCGCGGTAAAAAAAGCCGGCGTTGACAAAAAGATTTCACATATATCAACGGGCGGCGGAGCTTCGCTGGAATTCCTCGAAGGCAAAGAACTTCCAGGAATAGCCGCATTGCCTGAAAAGAAATAATAAGACAAGATGATAAGAGGGCAGGATAGTAAGAAGATAATAAGATAAGTAAAGACAAAAGACGCTGCATAGCTTCTTATCATCCTATCCTCTTACAGCTTCAAAAAAAGGTTTGACAAAACAAGGTCTTTTGTTATATAATCTCAAAATCATGAATATAATATATAATTTACTGCAGTTTGTTCATTACACGGTGTGCGCGGGTTTGATACTTGTTGTTCTTTTGCAGGCCGGAAAAAGCGGCGGAATGGCGGGTATTTTTGGAGGAGGCGGTTCAGACCAGATATTTAACGCTCCCTCGGGAATGGCTTTTATAAAAAAGCTTACGGTTGCTATGGCATGTATTTTTATGTTCACTTCATTGGTTCTTACAAAAGTTTCAACGAATATGAGCATGATGTCTGTCGTTAACCAACTCTCAAATATTCCTATTTCGGCTCCGTATTCACCGCAAGAACCTATAGAGCCTATAGAGATGGAGTAAGCGCGCTGAGGTGGCGGAATTGGCATACGCGCACGTTTGAGGGGCGTGTCCTTAACGGGATGCGGGTTCAAGTCCCGCCCTCAGCACCAAAACAGCAATTACGAATTACGAATAAAAGGCAATAAAAAATTACAGTTCATTCATAGTTACAGTTAAAAATTATAAAAGTTTTTGCCGTTAATTGTTGTTTTGTCGTTGTAGTTTATTCGTAATTCGTAATTTGTAATTCGTAATTGCCGTTAATGCGGGTGTAGTTCAGTGGTAGAACGTCTCGTTGCCAACGAGAAGGTCGTGGGTTCAAGTCCCATCGCCCGCTCCAAAAAATTAAATCATAGACGAGAAATCAGTTTTTTAACTGGCTTCTCGTTTTTTTTATTCGTCGTCGGAAGTTTTGTAAAAACTTTTTGACTCGTTGGCAAAATAATCACAAAAATTTTCGACAGTCATTTTGGGTTTTGAACCGCTAGACTGTATAAAAGACTTGACAAACTGTATTTTATATAATACACTTTAATTGGCAAAATGGGATAATTAAAATGATAATAAAAAGAACGCTGTTCTTCGATAAATGGTTTTCAAAACAAAAAAAACAACATTAAAGAAATAATAGTTATTTATATGAACAGAGTTGTTCTCGGAAATATGAGCAACTGTAAATCTTTAGGCGGCGGTTTGCACGAATTAAAGATACACTACGGAAAAGGTATAAGAATATATTTTACAAATGTAAATGGTGAAATAATAATACTTTTATGTGCCGGTGACAAAAATTCTCAACAAGAAGATATAATTAAAGCAAAAGTTTTAAAAGAAAATTTATAAGAGGTGATAAAATGAAAAAAAATATCATGAAAACAAAGGTAATTGAAACAGACTTTTTTACGGATTATGCTAAAACATTAAAGAATAATCCGGCAAAGCTGCGTTCATTTAAAAATCGCATAATAGAAGAGTATAATAAAACAAAAGATATGCCTTTATTTTTAGAAAATTTAAAGATATTGGCTATGGCGAGGGGCAATGTATCTGATTTGGCAAAAAAATCAAAAGTTCAGAGGCATAGTATATATAATATATTGTCAAAAGAAAGCAATCCGTTGCTTATGAATGTTGTGAACATTATGGATAATCTTGATATATACTTTGTTGCAAAAAGAAAGACAGCTTAAACTTGACCTGAAAGAGTAGTCGTTATCAAAATAATCGCAAGTACGCAAAACAGCGTAGGAGTTAAAATCCCATTAGTTGTCGCGCCTTGCATTTGGGCTTGTTTTGGCCAAACGCATTTGTGTAATATGTGTGAATACGCTCTAGTTTTAGGTCTTTCAGGTAAAAAGTGCAAGCCCGGTGGTCATGATAAAAAAAGCCGCATAATTGACATACAAGCTCCTAGTTTTATACAATATATCTTTGAAAATACAAGGAGTTTTTATGATAATTTTGACCGGCGGCGCAGGTTTGATCGGCAGCTGTTTTCTTTGGAAACTTAATCAAGAAGGCATAAACGATATATTGGTTGTCGATCATTTGAATGAATCCGAAAAGTGGAAGAATCTTATAGGAAAAAAGTATTACGATTATATACAAAAAAATGATTTTTATAATGCCGTTGTTCACAGACAGGTTCCTAAACCGGAAGCAATAATACACCTCGGAGCGTGCAGCTCTACAACTCTTTCAGACGCAAACTACTATATAAAAAATAATTATGAATACTCAAAAGTCATGGCTTTATGGGCTTTTGAACTGGGTATACCGTTTATATACGCTTCTTCCGCCGCAACATACGGCGAAGGCGAAAACGGATACGACGACGATGAATCGAAACTCATAAAACTTTCGCCTTTGAATATGTACGGTTATTCAAAACATATGTTTGATTTATGGCTGCAAAATAATAAATATTCGGATAAAGCCACAGGAATAAAGTATTTTAACGTTTTCGGCCCTAATGAATATCATAAGGGTGACATGAGAAGCGTAATATGTAAAAATTACGACGAAGTTTTGCAAAAAGGCGTTTTGAAGCTTTTTAAATCCCATAAAAAAGAGTATCCGGACGGCGGGCAAAAAAGGGATTTTGTTTATATTAAAGATGTTGTCGACGTTATGTGGTTTTTGCTCAAAAATCCTGCGAAAACAGGTATTTTTAATCTGGGAACAGGCAAGGCGAGAACGTGGAACGATATAGCAAAATCGATGTTCGCCGCTGCCGGCAAAAAAGAGAATGTAGAATATATTGAAATGCCGGACTATCTTCAGCCGAAGTATCAATATTTTACGGAAGCCAATATGACTAAACTCCGCGCCGCCGGATACGATAAACCTTTCATGGAATTGGAAGACTCGGTGAAAGATTACTGCGGGTATTTGAAAAATAAAAACTATTTGTAGAAAAAATTACGAATCGGCTGCAAAGACAAAAAACAAAACATTGATGCCGTTTATTCGTAATTGCCGTTAGATTAGGGGTTGACATGAACTTGCCAAAAATAATTGATTCTTTTAAAAAACAGTCCATTCTTGTTATCGGAGATACCATGGTGGATAAATTTATATGGGGAAAAGTCGCAAGGATCTCTCCTGAGGCGCCCGTCCCCGTTGTTGAAGTTACGAAAGATACGGAAACGCTGGGAGGAGCGGGAAATGTGGCCAACAATATTACATCTCTCGGCGGAAAAGCCGTTATAATAAGCGCGATAGGAGAGGATAATACCGGACGATCGATGATCGATATGTTAAAAGAAAAAGGAGTTAATACGGATCATCTGGTTTTTGACGCGCACAGGCCTACAATAATAAAAACGAGAATAATTGCCACAAACCAGCAGGTTGTGAGAGTGGACAGGGAAATTAAAGGCGTATTTTCGCATTCTACGGAATCAAAAATAATAAAAAATATAGAAGCTGTCATACCTAAAGTTAACGGAGTGATAATTTCAGATTATGCGAAAGGTGTTGTAAGCCAAAAAGTTCTTAAAAAGGCGATTTCTCTGTCGAAAAAACATAAAATTCCTGTAACCGTTGATCCGAAAGTTGAAAATTTCAGAATGTATAAAAGGGTTACGGCGATGACTCCTAACACAAAAGAAGCTATTGAAGGAATGCACGCGAAAAATATTGCTACGGAGCAGGATGTCGTAAACCTTGGAAAGAAAATACTGAAAACATTAAATTCCGATTCGGTGCTGATAACCCGCGGAGAAATGGGCATGACTTTGGTTCAGCCGGATAAAGTAACCACAATTCCTACGAGAGCAAAAGAAGTTTACGATGTTACGGGCGCAGGGGATACCGTTATTTCGACGATGACCCTCGCTTTGGCGGCAAAAGCCGATTTGGTAAGCGCCGCTGAAATAGCGAATTTTGCCGCAGGCATAGTCGTCGGAAAGCTTGGAACGGCTACGGCAAGCTCCGTCGAACTGAAAAAAACAATAAGCGAATTTTATAAAACAAAATAGAAAGATGCACAGTAAATGCAAAAACTTCAGAGATTATTGAATAAAAATGAAAACAGCGGTAATAATACCATCCAGATATGCTTCAACGCGGTTTCCCGGAAAACCTTTGGCTTTGATCAAGGGGAAGCCGCTTATACGGCATGTTGCGGAAAGAGTGGGAAAGTGTAAAAATATTGATTATATCGCCGTCGCGACCGACGATAAAAGAATTTACGATACGGTGAAATCTTTGGGTTATAATGTTTTTATGACTCCAAAGAGCTGCAAAAGCGGCACGGACAGGCTGGCTTTTGCAGCTAAAAAATATTTGAAAAGTTACGGCATTTTTATTAATGTCCAAGGCGACGAGCCTTTGATCGAACCGTCATTGATAGATTCTATCGCCGATGAATTGAAGAACAATAAAAAGTCGGAATACGTTACGGCGGCGTTTCCGATAAAGAAAGAAGAAGATATTAAAAACCCGAATATAGTAAAAGTTATTTTTGACAAAGACGGATATGCTTTATATTTTTCAAGAGCGGCGGTTCCTTATAACAGAGATAATGCCAAAAATATTAAATATTTTAAGCATATGGGAATATACGGATACAAAAGAGATTTTCTTATAAATTTTGCCGGATCAAAGCCGTCCATGCTTGAAAAAACGGAATCTCTTGAGCAGCTCAGGGCTTTGGAAAACGGCAAAAAAATAAAAATTATTATATCCTGCAGGGATTCGATCGGCGTTGATACGCCGGAAGATGTTTTAAAAGCGGAGAGGTTTTTATGAGCGCGGGCACAAAATACGTTTTTGTTACGGGCGGAGTAATTTCGTCGCTGGGGAAAGGGATAACGGCGGCATCGCTTGCCTGTCTTTTAAAATCCAGAGGGTTGAAAGTAAACGTTCTTAAATGCGATCCTTATTTAAACATTAATCCGGGGCTTCTTTCTCCGATGCAGCACGGTGAAGTTTTTGTGACCTGCGACGGTATGGAAACGGATTTGGATCTTGGCCATTATGAAAGATTTATGGATCAGGAAACTAACCGCGACAATACGGTTACCGCGGGAAGAGTTTACGAAACGGTTTTAAACGCCGAAAAAAGCGGGAAGTTCGCCGGAAAAACGATTCAGGTCGTTCCGCATATAACAAATGAAATAAAATACCGTTTCAAAAAAGCCGCTGAAGGATTTGAAGTTCTTATTGTGGAAATTGGCGGGACCGTCGGAGACATAGAAGGACTTCCGTTTCTTGAAGCCGCCAGGCAGTTCAGAAATGACGTCGGAAGAGATAATGTGCTTCATATACACGTAACGCTTGTTCCTTATATAAAAGCTTCGGATGAAATGAAAACAAAACCTACGCAGCACAGCGTTATGAAGTTAAGAGAACTCGGAATAGAACCTTCAATAATTGTCTGCCGCATTGACCAGCCTCTTACTGACGATTTAAAAGAAAAAATAACATTGTTTTGCAGCGTTGATAAGAAGGCCGTAATAGAAGAGATGGATGTCCAACATTCGATATATGAAGTTCCGATTAAATTATATGAAGAAAAACTCGACGAACTTGTTTTGGAATATTTGAATTTAAAGGCAAAGCCCGCTGATTTAAAACAATGGGGCGAGATGCTTTATACGTGCATAAATCCGAAACACAGCGTGACGATAGCCATTGCCGGCAAATATACGGAACTTAAAGATTCTTATAAAAGCATTTACGAAGCTCTCAAGCACGGCGGGTTTGCCAATGACTGCGCCGTTAGAATAAAATATGTCGACTTAGACAGCGCAAACTTGATAAAAGAGCTGTCCGGAGCCGACGCGATCATCGCTCCCGACGGAGCGGTCGAGACGGGAACATTGGAAAAAAAGCTGGAAGTTATTAAGCATGCCAGAGAAAACAATGTGCCGTTTTTCGGAATATGTCTGGGAATGCAGTGCGCGGTAATAGAGTTTGCCAGAAACGTGTGCAATATGAAAGACGCCGATTCTCAGGAATTTAACGATCAGACTAAAAATCCCGTCATAATAAAGAGCATTGCGAAAAATGCCGAAGGCGGCGAATGGAGACTTGGCTCGTGGCATTGTTCGGTCAAAAAAGGTTCGAAAGCTTTTGAATCTTATAAAACGGATTCAGTTTCGGAAAGACACCGTCACAAATATGAAGTTAACAATGCTTTTGCGCAGCCTTTGGAAAAAGCCGGGCTTGTCGTTTCGGGCGTAAATCCGGAAATGCAGTTTGTTGAAATGGTGGAGCTTAGCAGTCACCCGTGGTTTATCGGGGTGCAGTTTAACCCCGAGTTCCAGTCAAGACCCGTAAGACCGCATCCTTTGTTTAAGGGATTTATCGCAGCCGCATTAAAAAGAAAGGAAAGCAAATCTGATGCTTAACAAAAAAATAAAGATAGGAAAAAATATTACGATTGCGAACAATCTGCCGTTTGTTTTAATTGCCGGCCCGTGCGTTATTGAAAGTGAAAAACATACTCTCGGCCTTGCGTCAAAATTAAAAAAGATATGTTCCGACATGAAAATTCCGTTTATATTCAAAGCTTCTTATGATAAAGCAAACCGTTCTTCGGTTTCTTCGTACAGAGGTCCCGGAATTGCCGAAGGACTTAAAATTCTTTCTAAAGTCAAAAAACAGCTTGATTTGCCCGTTGTGACCGATGTGCATACTGAAGAGCAGGCGGGAATGGCTGCCGAAGCGGTCGACATGGTACAGATCCCAGCGTTTTTGTCGCGCCAGACCGATTTAATAAAAGCGTGCGCTTTGACGGGAAAGCCGGTGAATATTAAAAAAGGCCAGTTTCTTGCTCCGGAAGATATGATCAACGTCGTCAAAAAAGCCGAAAGTTTCGGCAATTATAAAATTTCTTTGACGGAAAGAGGAACTTCTTTCGGTTATCATAATCTGGTCGTTGATTTCAGAGGTTTTGAAATAATGAAAAAGACAGGCTGCCCCGTTATTTTTGACGCTACGCACAGCGTGCAGCTTCCCGGCGGACGCGGCACAAAAAGCGGGGGAAACAGAGAGTTTGTAATGCCTCTTGTAAAAGCCGCATGCGCGGCAGGCGTTGCCGCTCTTTTTCTTGAAACGCACGAATATCCCGATAAAGCTTTTTCTGACGGAGCAAACAGCGTCGATTTAAAGTACCTTAAAGATATTTTGAAGCAGGCGTCTGCTATTGATAAGGCGGTAAAATAAAATGGTATTAAAATTGAACAATTCAAATGACGGAAATACGCCGTGGAAGCCGGCTTATAAATGGATGGGAATTACAGCGGGTGCTATTTTGTTTTTCTTGGTAATAATGTTTTTTGTTTTAAATATCGTTCTTAAACCGTATATGAGAGAGCTGCCTTCGGAAATAACTCCATGGCTGGATAAATCTAAAAAAGAAATAAAAGCCGTACAGCCTGAAAAAATTGAACAGGATGAAGAAAATGCCGTCGACTAAATCTCAAATTGCAAAAAAAGCGAAAAATATTAAACTTCTGGCGTGTGATGTCGACGGAGTTTTGACGCGAGGAGAAATAATAGTTTTAAATAATGAAGAAGAAATAAAAATATGGAACGTTAAAGACGGCTTGGGATATCACGAGCTTAAGAGGGTATTTCCAAGAGTAAAAACCGCATGGATCACGGGCAGAGAATCCGAACAGGTAAAAAAACGCGCCGAAAACATGGGCATTGATTATCTTGTGCAGAACTGTATGAGCAAAAAGTCGGCATTTGACGCTATACTTGAAGAAACGGGTTTTAAAGCTTCCGAGACTGCATATATCGGCGACGATATCGTTGATATTGCGGTTTTAAGATCTGCCGGTTTGTCGGTCTGTCCGCAGGACGCGATAGAAGAAGTAAAAAAATATGCGGATATGGTTTCGTCTTTTAAAGGCGGTGAAGGCGTTGTCAGGGACGTGATCGAACTGATTTTGAAAGCCAAAGGCGAATGGAAAAAAGTTTTGGAAAGATATAAATGAAAAAAATAATAAAAAAAGCCAGAAGAAAATTTTATTATTACGGAGCGTTTATAGCGTCTAAAATTATTTTGTTTTTGCCTTACAGATTTTCGATCGACGTGATTTCGGTCGTATTCGGCAAGGCGGCATATTATTTTGCCGTCGGCGCAAGAATCAAAGCCAAGAGGAATTTAAAAAGATGTTTTCCTCAAAAAACAAAAAAAGAAATATGCGTCATTACGAAAAATATTTTTATCAATCAGGCTAAAAACTTCTTTGAACTTGCGAATTTTCCGAGAATAGATTCCGCTTTTTTGAGAAGCATTTCAAGCATTGAAAACAGCCATCTTGTAAAAGAAGGCATAAAAAAAGGAAAAGGTATCCTTTTTGTCAGCGCTCACACGGGAAATTGGGAAATCACGGCTGCCGCGGTTGCGGATATGGGCGTGCCGGTAAACGTTGTGGCGAAAAAAATATATATAGACGGATTAAATGACATACTCGTAAATTACAGAACGGACAAAAACGTTCAGGTCATATTAAGGGACGCGCCGGATACAGGAAGAAAACTTTTAAAAGCTCTTAAAAAGGGCGAAATAATAGCCATGCTGATAGATCAGGATACCAATGTGCCTGGCGTGTTTGTCGATTTTTTCGGAAAGCCGGCATGGACGCCTTCGGGATTAGCGGTACTGGCATTAAGGACAGGAGCCGAAGTTTTGGTAGGCATTGACCAGCGTATAGATAAATACGGACATAAAACCGTCGTTTCCGGGCCTTTGACCGTCGAACCGTCAGGTAATTTGGACGAGGATATTGTAAATCTTACGCAAAAAGCTTCTTCGGTTTTGGAAGATCATATAAGAAAATACCCGGAACAGTGGGTATGGTTCCACGAAAGATGGAAAACGAAAAAGACAGGTAAAAGGTAATAGGTAACAGGTAATAAGCCTTTAGTTTCGGCTTTGCCGAAACCTGTTTTAGGTTTTCGCAAAGCGAAAACATCAAAACCTTTTACCTATTATCTGTTAAATAAGGTGTTTCGATGCGCGTTCAAAAATATAAAATCGTATTGTTTGTTTTTACTGCGCTGCTTAGCGTTTCGGCGTTCGGCTGTAAAGCTGAAAAGACCGTTATAGAAGAAATGCCGCCCATGCCGGAGCAGGTTGTTGAAAAGTTTACGATAACGGAAACGGAATCTGGAAAGCTTAAGATGGTGCTTGAATCGGAATCGGCGGTCATTAACGATGAAAAAAAGAATGCCGTTTTAAAGCTTCCGCGCGTTAAGTTTTATAAAGACGGAGAGTATGTTTCCACCCTTGTTACTGAGTCAGCGACAATAAATTTGGATACTTATGATGTTGACTGTCACGGTAAGTGTACTGTGGATACGGCAAATAACGAGCATCTCCAGACTACTGATTTGCGGTACAATGCAAAGAAAGATACGGTTTTCAGCGAAAATGACGTAAAATTAACAAGACAGGACGAAATCGTTTATGGCAAAGGTTTTGAAGCCGATACGAAACTTGAAAAAATTATTATTAAAAAGCAAAGAGTGGAGCTGCTTAAAGGCATTTAGCGTTTTGTTTTTGCTGCTTTGTTCTTTTATTTTATCTTTCGCGGCGCAGCCGCCCGTGACGTCCGGTAAAACGGTTATTACCGGTGAAGAGATGGAGATAAGAAGATCCGGCGACATTACGATATCGCGCGGAAATTCTAAAGCCGTAAACGGAAGAAACACTATTAAAGCGGACGTGATGACATATGATAAGAAAAATGATGCCGTGGATGCGTCCGGCAATGTAAAGCTTTTTTCAAAGACCGACGACGGCGAGCCGCTGAAAGCTTTCGGGGATTTTGCGGATTATAATCTGAAAAGCGAAAAAGGCAAGCTTTGGGGAAAGAAAAGTTACATAGAATATTTTATGAAAAATTCCGAAGCGCCGCTGAAGCTTAACGCCAAAGAAATTTATTTGGACAAAAATATTGAAACGCTCAGCGCGTATAAAAATGTGGAAATAATAACGGCTTCAGGCACGATAACTTCGGATAATGCGGTTTTTGACAAAAAAACGTACAGCGTTTTTATGGAGAAGGATCAGAAAAGGCCGGTAGCTGATGTTTATTATGACGGGCGAAACGGCATTTATGAAGCGGACGCGATGACTTTTTATAATGCGGATGACAAAAAGAAAATTGTGATGAACGGCAATGTCAGCGGAAAAATAGAAATGGAAGACGGAATGAAAGAAGAAGAGAAAACCGAGGATAAAACAAAGAAAAAACGAAAACAGGATAAAAAGTAAACTGCGCGGAAGATAATGGCCTTAAAGCCGCGGCGGGGAATGGATAATTACTAAAAATGATATTAAGATCGGAAGAACTTTTTAAAAAATATAAGTACAGAATGGTTGTTAACGGCGTGAGCATTCACGTTAAGCAAGGTGAAATTGTCGGTTTGCTTGGGCCGAACGGCGCCGGAAAGACAACAACTTTTTATATGACGGTAGGGCTTGTAAAGCCTTATGACGGAAATATTTATCTTGACGATAAAGAGATAACAAATTGGCCGATGTACCAGCGTTCGAGAGCAGGAGTCGGATATCTTTCGCAGGAGCCGTCTATTTTCAGAGGTCTTTCGGTTGAAAATAATTTGTTTGCCATAGCGCAGACGCTTACGATTTCAAAAAAAGAACAAAAAGAAAAAGTTGACAAACTGCTGGAAGATTTCGGGCTGGCAAAGCTGCGCAAACAACTGAGCCTTACGCTTTCCGGCGGTGAAAAAAGAAGGCTTGAAATCGCGAGAGCTTTGGTCAATGACCCTAAATTTTTACTTTTGGACGAGCCTTTTGTAGGCATAGATCCGATAACCGTTTCCGATATACAGGGAATAATCGCGAAACTTAAAACAAGGGGGCTTGGAATTCTTATTACGGATCACAATGTCAGAGAAACCCTTGAGATTATTGACAGGGCGTATATAATTTACGAAGGCAAAATTCTGCTTGAAGGAAATGCGAAAGAATTGCTTGACAACCCTAAGGCAAGAAAAGTATATTTAGGAAACAACTTTAAAATGTAATTAAGAAACAGTAAATAATTAATAATGAATAAATACGGCAAAAGCAAGAACATTCTGCGGGTTTATCCTGCGCAAGCCGCAGGTCGGAATCTGTAAAATTTGCGGGCGCATTCCGCTCTGAAATTGTTAATTATTCTGATTCCGTTAAAAGGAGATAGTAAAATGCAGATTAACATTACGGCAAGACATCTTAAGCTTACCGGCGCGATTGACTCTTACGTGCGTAAAAAAGTATCAAAATCCGGAAAGTTTTTTTACGGGGATGACGTTTGGGCGCATGTCATTTTATCCGTCGAAAAAAGCAGACAGATAACCGAAATCAATTTCCATATGGGAAAATTGGTTTTCAGAGCCAAAGAACAATCGCCGGATCTTTACGCTTCAATAGACCTCGCGGCGGATAAACTTGAAAAACAGCTCAGAAAACAAAAAGAAATATCTAAAATACACAGAAAGCAGAATCTTGAAGTTTCAAAAGAGAAGAAGAATTCAATTTCCGAAGTTTTCTCATATGACAGTATGGAAGATTCGAGGACAAAAATTTCGGAAATTAAACGTTTTGATTTAAGACCTATCGGCATAGAAGAAGCTATAAATGAAATGGATCTTTTGAACTTCAGGGTTTATATGTTTTTAAACAGCAAAACGGATAAGGTAAATGTGCTGTACCGTAAAGACAGCGGTTCCATAGTACTTTTAGAGCCTGAGATGTAGAATTTATCTTAGAACTTTTAAGGTCATTAAAGGAACCGGAGAGATTACAGGTACGCAAAATTATAGGAGGCCAGCAAATGAAAATTATGGATTTTTTAAGCTCTGACTCAATTACGGTAGAGCTTAAAGCAACTGACAAGAAATCTGCTATTGCAGAACTTGTCGATATGCTTAAAACTACAAAAAAAGTCAAAAAGACGGATGAAATTATTGAGGTTGTTTTAGAACGTGAAAAATTGGGTTCAACGGGTATAGGACAGGGCGTTGCCATACCTCACGGCAAAACCGACGTTTTGCACGAGCAGGTCGGCGCGCTGGGCGTTTCGCGCAAGGGTATAGAATTTAATTCTCTCGACGGCGAGCCGGTGCATATTATTTTTCTTTTAGTCGGTCCCGTTGAAGTCGCAGGCCAGCATTTGAAAGCCTTATCAAGAATATCAAGGCTTTTTAAAGATAAGTTTCTGAGGCAGGCTATCAGAGACGCAAAGACGAAAGAAGAAATCGTAAAAATTATTCAGCAAGAGGATGCTTATTAATGCCGTTTTTAGACGTAGGTATTCTTTTAAAAGAAAAAAGCGAAGATTTAAAGATTGAGCTTTTGACCGGTAAAGGCGGGCTTAACAGAAAAATTACCGTTTCCGACATAAACAGGCCGGGGCTTGCTTTTACGGGTTATTTTGAGCATTTTCCCTACGAAAGAACTCAGGTCATAGGGATAAGCGAATATACATATCTGAGTTCTTTGCCCGGAGAAAGGCAGCTTGAGCTTTTGCGGCAAATTTTTTCGCATAAAAATGCCACATGCTGTATTCTGACAAGGGATTTAAAGCCGTCCGAGTTTATGATCAAGGTCTTTACCGACCTTGAAGTTCCTTTGATCAAAACGGCTTTGAATTCGTCGTCATTTATAGGCAATTTAATTTATTATTTAGACGGAAAACTTGCTCCTTCGATAAAACTTCACGGAGTTCTTACGAATGTTTACGGTCTTGGCGTGCTTATCATGGGAAAAGCGGGAATAGGAAAATCCGAATGCGCGCTTGAGCTTGTTAAAAGAGGCCATATGCTTGTCGCCGACGATATTGTCAATATTAAAAAAATGTCCGGCAACGCTTTGATCGGCAGCGGTCTTGAAATTACAAAACATCTTATTGAAGTAAGAGGCGTTGGAATAATAGACGTAAATAATCTTTTCGGGATCGGGAGCATTCTGGACGAATCGCATATCGAGATGGTGATGAGGCTTGAAGAATGGGAATCCGTAAAAAAGTATGAGCGCGTCGGGATCGACGAATATTTTACCGATATTCTCGGAGTGAATGTGCCTGAGATCACTATTCCGGTAGGTCCGGGAAGAAATTTGGCCGTTTTGGTTGAAACCGCCAGCCTCAACCAAAGACTTAAAAATAAAGGACATTTTACGGCAAAAGATTTAAGCAGCCGGCTTCAAAAAATCATAGCCGCAAAAGAACAAAAATGAAAACCAAATTTTATATTGTCTCGGGAATGTCGGGCGCCGGCAAAAGCCAGGCGCTTAAAATATTTGAAGATTTCGGTTTTGTGTGCGTCGACAATATGCCTCTTCAAATGACCGTCGATTTTATCGATATATGCCTGAAAAACCCGGAGAAGTATAAAAATGTCGCAATGAGCGTGGATTCCAGAGCCGGAAAATCAATAAATTCTTTTACCGGCATTCTGGAAATATTGAAAAAGAAAAAGATAGATTACAGAATTATATTTTTTAACGCCGATAAAAATGTTCTTATAAAAAGATATTCCGAAACGCGCAGAAAACATCCTTTGGGTAAATCCGTCGCCGAAGGAATAGAGCTTGAAAGGAAAATTATCAATAAAGTTTTCGGCATAGCCGACGAAGTGGTAGATACGTCGAATATGACGATCGGAGAGCTTAAAGATACAATTTCAAGGTTTACCGGAACGGCGGCGAAAAAAGAATATATGAACATTTCGCTTATTTCGTTTGGTTATAAATACGGCATTCCTTACGACGCCGATATCGTTTTTGACGTCCGCTTCATAACAAATCCGAATTATGTGCATGGACTGAAGTTTAAAACCGGCCGTGATAAAGCGGTTAAGGATTACATAAAAAAACAAAAAGAATTTGCGTCTTTCTTTAATATATTTTCAAAGCTTATTGAAAAAACTTTGCCGGGATATATTAAAGAAGGGAAAAGTTATTTGACAATAGCCATAGGGTGTACCGGCGGAAGGCACAGATCGGTGTTTACCGCAGAAGAGCTTGCGGCTTTTTTAAAGAAGAAAAAATATAAAGTAAACGTAAACCACAGGGACATTTTAAAAGGAAAATAGGATCAATTGCGAATTACAAATTGGGGCTCTCTAAAAACCTATCTAAAGTGATGTCATTCCCGTGAAAACGGGTATCCATTTTTGTCGTTATCGTAGGACACATTTAAAAGCAGCATGGATACCCGTTTTCACGGGTATGACAAAATTGGGTTTTTAGAGAAACCCAATTACGAATTACGAATAAAAGACTAAAAAGCCGTTTGCCGTTAATTCGTAATTGGGACAAAGGAACTTTGTTCCGAAGTACCCGTAATTCGTAATTGCCGTTAAAAATGGATAATTTAAAAATAGCTGCAATCGGCGGAGGTACGGGATTATCTACGCTTCTGAGAGGACTTAAAAAATACTGCGGAAATATTACCGCAATAGTTAATGTCGCCGATGACGGCGGAAGTTCGGGAATACTCAGAAGTGAGCTCGGAGTTTTGCCTCCGGGAGACATAAGAAACTGCCTGGTTGCTCTTTCGGAGGAAGAAAGCCTGATGTCAAGGCTTTTTCAGTACAGATTTCCGTCGAAGGGAAGTCTTGCGGGGCATTCGTTCGGGAATTTGTTTCTGACCGCGATGTCTGCGATATCCGGCGGTTTTGATAATGCTATTTCAAAAAGCGGAGAAGTTCTTGCCATAAGAGGAAGAGTTTTGCCGGTAACATTGCTGAGCGTTACTTTAGAGGCGGAGCTTGAAAGCGGAAAGAAAATAAGAGGCGAAAGTTCTGTTTCCGCGGCAGAGGAAAGGATAAAAAAAATAGCGCTTACTCCTTTTGCCCCTCAGGCGGCTCCTGAAGTTTTGGATGTCTTAAAGAAAGCCGATATTATAATTTTCGGGCCGGGTTCTTTGTATACTTCGATAATAGTTAATTTGCTTGTTGACGGCGTTGTCGATTCCGTAAAAAATTCAAAA
>WRNH01000052.1 GCA_009776745.1 Endomicrobiia bacterium
TTGAAGTTAATAAAGAAGGTGAGAAGTTGAGATGCTGAGATGTTGAGAGGAGCTGTGGTCGTGAAAGCTGTTGCCGTTGCTCAACATCTCATCATCCCATCATCTAAGGAAGAATTTTTATAATGGAAACTCCTGATTTGATTGAATCATTGCGAAAAGATTTAAAACAGTCATTGGCTTATCTTAGCCGGGAAGATTACTCTTTGATTGAAAAAGCTTATGAGTACGCTTCTTACGCGCATTCTTACCAGACGAGAGATTCCGGAGAGCCTTACCTTGTGCATTGCGTTTCCGTCGCAAAAAATCTTGCCGAATTAAAAATAGATCATGCAAGCGTTGCGGCTGCGCTTCTTCACGATATCCTTGAGGATACGCTTGTAACCGAACAGGAGCTTGTCAAAGAGTTCGGCGAAGAAGTCGTTTCTCTCGTGAAAGGCGTTACGAAATTAAATAAATATCAGTTTCACGATAATATTACCGAACAGGCTGAAAACTGGCGTAAAATGCTTTTGGCGGTAGTTAAAGACATACGCATTATTATTATAAAACTTGCCGACAGGCTTCACAATATGCGCACGATAAAATTTCTTACGCCGGACAGGCAGAAAAACGTTTCGCAGGAATCTATTACGCTTTACGCGCCGTTTGCCCACAGGCTGGGCATTTACAAATGGAAAAGCGAGCTGGAAGACTGGGCTTTTGAAGTTTTGCATCCGTCGCAATACAATGCCATTAAAACCCAATGGCAGAAACGAGCTGAAAGCAACACGCAAAATCTTAAAGATATTGAAGAGCAGCTTAAAGAAAAGCTTGCCGGAACGGATATGCAGTTCAGGATATCGGCGCGGCCTAAAAATCTTTACGGGATATATAAAAAAATGGAAAGGCAGAATAAGCCTTTTTCCGCCATTGAAGATTTGTTCGGGCTGCGCATTATTACGGACACGGTCGAAAACTGTTATGGCATTTTGAGCATAATAAACTCAAGTTTTAAACCGGTGGAAGGTTCGTTTACCGATTATATAAATATGCCTAAATCGAATATGTACCAGTCTCTGCATATGACTATAATCGCCGATAAAGGAATTGTAGTCGAAACCCAAATAAGAACTGAAGAAATGCATCAGCGCGCGGAATACGGCGTTGCCGCGCATTGGAGATATAAAAAAATAGCCGAGGGCGGAGGAAAAACAGATAAAGAGGACAATAAAGATTCCCTTACGGAAGACCGTTTGGACTGGCTCAAGAAATTTATTGAGTGGCAGAGGGACACTACGGATTCCGGCGAATTTTTAACTTCTTTAAAAACCGAATGCGACTTTGAGCAGGTATTTGTTTTTACGCCGAAAAAGAAGGTTATAAAACTTCCTTACGGCGCTACGGCTCTGGATTTTGCTTACGCGGTGCATTCAGGAATAGGGGACACTTGCATGGGCGCGAAAGTCAATAATAAAATGGTGCCTATAGACACAAAACTTAAAACCGGCGACGTGTGCGAAATTTTGGTAAGAAAAAATATCAGACCGAGCAAAAATTGGCTGGAATTTGCAATAACCGCCCAAGCCCGTTCAAAAATTCGCAAATATTTAAAAGAGCACGGGAAATAATAAAGGCGATGCGGAGATGCATGGAGGCAGAAAAGCATAGTAACGGCAAATATACAATAAGTCAACAGCCGATAACACAAAATTTGCTATCGGCTGTTTTTCAGTAGTCGCTTTGCATCCTCGCATCACTGCGTCTCTGCATCTGTAGTTTAAATTGCTTTTTTAACTTTATTGGATTTTATACAGGAAGTACAGACATATTCGCGAGTTTTTTTGCCGTCGAGCACAATATTTAAACTCTGAAGATTAGGTCTGAAAAGCCTTTTTGTAGCTTTATTTGAATGGCTGATAGTATTTCCTGAAGTTGACCCTTTACCGCAAACTACGCATTTGTAAGACATTTTTTTAACCCTCCGATTATATGATCAGTTTAAGAAGTATATAAAATTTTATTGATTTTTGCAAAGGAGCCGGATATCCATGCGCATAAAGGCATGGCAACGGCTTTAACGCAACTGCTTCATGCCTCTTCTATCTTTACTATCGTAGCAAATATATTACTGCTGTCATCAAGCGCAAGTACAGTCATATCATAGCTTTCGATAGTTTCGCTGACCTCCGTATTCGGGGACTCTGAAGATTTTGAAATTAAAGCCAGCATTTCAGTGCTGGCAGAAGCTTCAATGATATTGCCGTTTTCGGCGAAATCTTTTTTTAGGAATTTGGCGGTTTTATCATACGCGTAAACCACATTGTTTGAAGAGTCCATAATAACAAGCAATTTGTAGTTTTGCGAAGAACTGCCCATATAATATTCTATAATCTTTGTTAGACTTTTTTTATCGTGCTGCAAAGCGTTGATTTTCTGTAAATATTTCTCGTTTTCAGTGGCGAACATATCGGCAATTTCATCGTACTTTCCGTCTTTAGCCGTTTCCAACGCTCCCTTTTCGATTTTTTTCTTTGTTCTGTCAAAAGGCATTATTATGAAAAGTTTTGACAGCAAATGCAGTAAAAAGACTGCCAAAAAAACCGCTATAAACGCTACGGTAAAATATTTTATCTTCCAGTTTCTGGCGTTTTCCGACGCTTTTTGCATAGAGAATATACAGCATAAAGTGTAATCTTTTGCCAGCGGCACGGAGAATAGAATATGGTCTTTATCGTATGAAAGCTGCAAAAGC
Source organism: Endomicrobiia bacterium (assembly GCA_009776745.1). GTDB lineage: Bacteria > Elusimicrobiota > Endomicrobiia > Endomicrobiales > Endomicrobiaceae > Endomicrobium_B. The sequence goes on from WRNH01000052.1 coordinate 2,732, forward strand.
TCTCCGTTGTAGTTTACCGCTGTGTCGTAAATGTCGCCTTTTCTTTTTGAATTCCAATCGCTTATATTATTGTGTATAATTACCGTATTGTCTCTGTCAAGAATAAACGAAGAAGTCACATTTTCAAGTTTTGCAATGGCTTCAATGTTTGTCAGAAGCAAAATATCGTCGGAATTTTGAATTGCTCTGTTAACTGACGGAACCGAAACATTTACCGCCGAACGCGCTTTTTCAATTGTAAGATGTTCCAAATCGGCAGCTTTGTACTTTGCAAGCTGGGATGTTAAAAGGTAGAATATTCCGGAAAGAATCAGTAAGAAAACAAAGTTTAAAAGAATTACATTTTTTTTCATAGTGGAAAGATTATACAAAATATTATGTAAAAAGGTAAGAGGATAGAGTCGATGCGCATACGCACGGTAAAACTTTCTATGCGTCTGACAGCGGAGTTGTCAAATGAAAAATATTAAGATAGCTGAAGCAAAAACTTTTAAAGATAAATTCTTGGGATTTATGTTTAAAAAGACGGCTGATTACGGCATTTTGTTTGAGAAATGCAATTCAATACACACGTTTTTTATGAGATTTAACATTGACGTGATATTTATGGATAAAAATAAAACCGTAATAAAAGAAGTAAGAAATTTAAAGCCGTGGCGCATTGCCGTCTGCCTGGAAGCGCATTATGTTCTGGAAATTCCGTCAAACAACGGCGGGGAAAATATAAAATATAAAAAGTAAAATATATGTTTTTTGCCGTTAATATTTTATAATTGTCGTTAAGAGGTTGAAATATGAAGAAATGTCCTTTTTGCGCTGAAGATATACAAAATGAAGCCGTAAAGTGTCGTTTTTGCGGAGAGTTTTTAGATTTTGACGTTCCGGCAAAAGGCAGAAATATTTTGTGGTACCAGAAAACTTCAACAATAATTTGGGGATTTTTTATTGCAGGACCTTTAATTATCCCTCTTATATTGCTAAACAAAAGGTATTCTGCCAAAAAGAAAGCAATAATGACTTCAGTTACGGCCGTACTTGGCGCGGCTGTCGTTTATATTATTTATATATCGGTAAAAAACATTTTAAGTTATTATTCCGAAATCAGTAATCTTTTGAAAGGGGTTTAATAAACGGCAAGTAAAAGGTAATAAGTAATAGGTAAAAGACACAAAAATTTTTAATCGTTGCCGTTATTTATTATTTATTGCTTACTAAATGAATTGAGGATCAAAATGATACAATTGGACAGCGGAGTGCAATATTTAAAAGGGATTGGTCCTAAAAGAGCGCAGGCATTTGCCAAGCTCGGCATAAAAAATGCCGGAGACCTTCTTACTTTTTTCCCGAGCCAGTATCAGGACAGAACGCGCGCGGTTCCGATTTCCGACGCTTATAAACTTCCTCAATGCTGCATTTGCGGGCGCATAGGAAAATCTCATGAAAGGAAACTTTCAATGGGGCTTTTTCTTTTGGATATTGAGATTTTTGACAATACGGGAATGGCTTACGCGAGATTTTTCCGCAAGAAAAATCCGTATTCAAAAATTGACGTTTTTACTTCAATAAAAAAAGCTTTTGAACCCGGCAAAACCGCATATATTTACGGGGATGCGAAATCTGAAATCGGCGCAAGATACATAGCCGTGAACGATTATGAAATCGCGGATTTGCCGGATGCCAAACCCGCAGCTTTCAATAAAATAATTCCGGTTTATCCAGCGACTGAAGGATTAAATCAGAAAACTATCAGGGAAGCCGTTAAAAGCGCTTTGGATATGGCGGCAGGATCATATCCGGACATTTCCGATATAATTCCCGGTTTTAAAGAAATTTCCAAAATAAAATCTTGCGATTCTTTGTGGAAAATCCATTATCCGGATACTTATGAAGGCGCCGAACGCGCCAGGCGCGCTTTTGCCATGCAGGAATTTTTTGTTTTGGAAACCGCATTGGCGCTTTCCAGAAATGCCGTTAAGAAAAATCCAAAAAAACAAAAATATGAAATAAAAAAGAATCTGCTTACTCCGTTCCGCGAGCGTTTAAAGTTTGAATTTACCAAAGCGCAGAAAAAAGCCATAAACGATATTTTTGAAGATATGCGGGATATTCATCCGATGAACAGGATGCTTATGGGCGACGTAGGTTCGGGAAAAACGGTTGTTGCGTTAAGCGCTGTATTGCTTGCCGCAGAGAACGGTTTTCAGTCGATGATCGCCGCACCCACTGAAATTTTGGCGGAGCAGCATTTTCTTACGGTATCAAATATGCTTGACGGGCTGAACATAAAAACAGTTTTGGCTACATCTTCAACTTTAAAAAAGAAGAGCGATAGGGAAAATATTCTTTCAGGCATAGAAAGCGGACAGACGCAGATAGTCATAGGAACGCATGCTCTCATTGAAGACAGGGTAAAATTCAAAAACCTCGCGCTGATCGTTGTTGACGAGCAGCATAGGTTTGGAGTTATGCAGAAATATGCGGCTTTGGATAAAGCGGATAATCCCGACATTCTTATGATGACGGCAACGCCTATCCCGAGAGCCTTGGCTATGACAGTTTACGGCGAAATGGATATGACGGTGATCGATGAACTTCCCGCAGGAAGAATTCCTGTAAAAACTTTTTTTGCCGGCGAAAGCGCAGCGTATAATAAGACGATTGCGGAACTGAAAAACGGAGGGCAGGCTTATATTGTTTATCCGCTGATCGACGAGTCGGATAAAATTGTTTTAAAGTCGGCTGCGGTTGAAGCTGAAAAACTGTCTCTAAGTTATTTTAAAGATTATAAAGTGGGGCTTTTGCACGGCAAAATGAAGCCTGCCGAAAAAAATGACATAATGAAAAAGTTCAAAAATAAAGAGTTTGATATTTTAATTTCAACTACGGTGATAGAGGTTGGCATTGATGTCCCGAATGCTTCCGTTATGATAATACAGCATGCCGACAGGTTCGGGTTATCGGCATTACACCAGCTTCGCGGCAGGATAGGAAGAGGAAAAAAACAGTCTTACTGTTTTCTTGTCGGAAGCGTTAAAAACGAAGCGGCGGCAAAAAGGCTTGAAATAATGACAAAAACAAATAACGGTTTTGAAATAGCCGAAGAAGATCTGCGGATGAGAGGCCCCGGCGAACTTATGGGGACGGTTCAGCACGGTTTTCCGGAATTTAAAGCCGGCGATTTGATAAAAGACGCGGATATTATTGATTTTACAAAGGATTTTGCAAAAAAACTTGTTGATGAAGATCCAAAACTTGCGAAAAAAGAACATTCTGTGTTAAAAACTCTTATAAACCTCCGCTATTCAAACCATGCAAAGCTGGTTAATGTCGGATAGTAAATATCACGGCAAACGCATGAAAGCTAAATCAAAACCTGCTTACCGTCGAAGCAGTTCTCCCTCTCCCTCATCAGGGAGAGGGTGGGGTGAGGGCGGTCTTGACGAGACATTTTTTTCATGCGTTTGTCGTGTAGCAGATATGCGTCCATTTGATTTTTCCATTGAAATTTGATATAAAATTGTCTATGTTTAAAGAGCTTGCAGCAGTTTATCCAGGCAGTTTTGATCCGCCTACAAACGGGCATCTTGACATAATAACAAGAGCATCTAAGCTGTTTCCAAAGATTATAGTTGCAGTGACTGACAATGCTTCAAAACAGCATATGTTTTCTTTGGATGTGCGGGTCGCGTTGCTTAAAGAAGCCTCAGCCGGCCTTTCGAATGTGGAAGTTGTTTCTTTTTCCGGTCTTTTGGCAAACTATCTCGAAAAAATAAACACTTTTATCCTTATAAGGGGTTTGAGGGCTTTGTCTGATTTTGAATACGAATTTCAGATGGCTTTAATGAATAGAAATCTGAACAAAAATATAGAAACTATTTTCTTAATTCCGGATCAGGACTATACTTTTCTCTCATCAAGCATGGTCAAAGAGATTGCAGCTTTGGGAGGGAAAACAACCGGTCTGGTTCCTGAATGCGTAGAAAAAAAACTGCATAAATAACAGCAATTGCGAATTTTTTGTGATTGCAGTTAAAAAAAAGAGTGAAGAGTTGAGAGTGAAGATACGGCAAAAGACAAAGCAGTCGCAGTATCTTCACTCTCCGCTCTGCCGTTAAAAAGGAGATGTTATAATAAAAAGAGTGGAGTTTGGAGGGTGGAGAGTGGAGTTAACTCAAAAAGATGCAGGGACGCGGGGATGCAGGGTAACGGCAAAAACACAAAGAGCGTGGAATTAAAGACGGATGTTTTTTTCTGTTGTTACTCTGCCTCTCTGCATCCCTGCATCTCTGCATCGCTAGAAGCTCCTCCCAACTTCTCATCTTCCAAAAAGGAGATGTTATGTACGATTTATACAACCTGATAGAAGAGATGGGAAAAATGAAAGCCTCGGATTTGCATATAACTGTCGGCGCTCCGCCAATGTATAGATGTGATACAAGGATGAGTAAGGCAGGCGAAGTTATATTGTCAACAGATACCTGCAGAGATTTGATTTACGGCGTTTTGAATCAGGAGCAGATAAAGCGTTTTGAAAAACAATGCGAGCTTGATATGTCTTTCGGCATAAAAGGCGTCGGCAGAATAAGAATGAACGTTTTCAAACAGAGAGGTTCGGTTTCGGCGGCATTGAGGCTTATACCTACAAAGATGTGGACTTTTGAAGAGTTGAACCTTCCGAAAATCATATACGATATAGTCAATCTTCCGAAAGGACTTATTCTTGTGACCGGCGCGACAGGTTCCGGAAAATCTACGACGCTTGCCGCGATGATAAATTATATTAACCAGAACCGTTCCGGACATATAGTTACGATTGAAGATCCTATCGAATATATTCACAACCATAAACAATGTATAGTAAACCAGAGAGAGGTTGGAGCGGATACGCATTCATTTTCTTCGGCTTTGAAGTATGTTCTCAGGGAAGATCCGGATATTATTCTTATCGGAGAAATGAGAGATTTGGAAACAATCGCGGCGGCCGCAACAATAGCCGAAACGGGACATTTGGTTTTCGCGACGCTTCACACTATGGATACGGCTTCTTCGATCAACAGAATGGTTGACGTTTTTCCGGCGCATCAGCAGGGACAGATAAGGGCGCAGCTTTCTTTGACATTGCAGGCGATCATGTGTCAGCAGCTTATGCCGCATATATCCGGAAAAGGGATGGTCCTTGCGGCGGAACTTATGCTGATGAATTCTGCCATGAGAAATATAATAAGAGAAATGAAAACAGAGCAGATTTATTCCCAGATCCAGATGGGAAGCAAGTACGGAATGCAGACTATGAACCAATCCATAGCCGATAATGTATTAAAAAAGAGAATAAGCAGAGATGCTGCTTTCGAGTACACTACAAATAAAGACGAGCTTGAAAGGCTTATAGCCGCAGGCGTCGGAAGATAAGAGGTTAAAAAATGCGCGCTAAAAACGGATTCAGCGCTATAGAAATAGTGATAGCTTTGGCTGTCGTTGTGATCATATCAATGATAGCGGCGCCTAAATTTGTCAGCGTTTTGCGTAAGTCCGACGAAGGCGCGACAAAAGGAAGCCTTGGCGCTTTAAGAAGCGCAATAGCGATGTATTACGGAGATCATGAAGGCAATTATCCCGGAGCCGATATTGTAAAAGAGCTTACGGAAAACGGGAAATATATGCAGGAAATACCTTACGCTTACTGTTCTCCTTATCACAAGAAGTCAAATAAGATTTACGTAGGCGATTTTGAAAAAAATAAAGACTTGTGCGGATGGGCTTATAAAGCCGATGATGTTGAAGACGGCAGCGGAAGAGTGGAAGGACAGATATGGGTCAACTGCACTCACAATGACTCCAAAGGCAATGTCTGGAGCGAATTGTAAAAAATGGGATATGTTATTGCTGATTTAAGCATTGTTTATTACGTATTCTTTTTTTTAATGGGTTTAACTCTCGGAAGTTTTGCCAATGTCTGCATTTACAGGATACCTCTGGATTTGTCCATAGTAAGACCGCGTTCTTCATGCCCGAGATGCAAAAAACAAATCGAATGGTATGACAATATCCCCGTGCTGAGTTATTTGATACTCGGCGGAAAGTGTCGATACTGTAAAGAAAAAATATCTCCGGTTTACCCTATAGTTGAATTTATAACCGGAGTTTCTTTTATCGTTCTTTTTCATTTTTACGGTCTTTCTCCCGCGCTGTTTTTATTTTGTTTTCTTTCATTTTGTCTTATAGTTATTTCCGGAATAGATTTTTATTATCAGATAATACCCGACATATTTCCTTTAATGCTTGCTGCTGCGGGGATTTTATTTTCGTTTTTTAATACGACTTTGGGCGATACATATCTGCAAAGATTTCTTAATTCCGTTATAGGTTTGTTTAGCGGCGGCGGTTCATTGCTTTTGATAGGATTGCTCGGGCAGTTTATCTTTAAAAAAGAAGCAATGGGCGGAGGAGACGTAAAACTTATGGCCGGAGTCGGCGCCATAATAGGATGGGAAAAAGTCTTATTTTCTATTTTTCTGGCGTCTTTTTTAGGAAGCGTGGCAGGACTGTTTCTTATATTTTTCAAAAAAGTCGAAAGAAGAGGCTATATGCCTTTCGGTCCTTTTTTGGCGGCTGCTTCATACTTAACTTTGTTTCTTCCCGCGCCTTCCGTATTGCTGAACGCTTTTTTTGTTTTGGAGCTTAATTTATTACAGAAAATTTTCGGGGCATAGATTTGAGCAACGCATCGGCGGATAAATTTAATTATCTGGTTCTTATATTTGCGGTTTCTATAATAATATCCGTTTTTTCCAAATTTACGGATTCATTGGGTATCCAATCCGCTCTGTTTTTCCTTTTAGGATCGACTCTTTTTTTCAATCTCAATACTTTTTCAATAAACTTTAAAAATTATTTTCTGCCTGTTTTGTTTTTTATGCTTGCCGCGGCTGTTTCCTATTATAATTCGGATTTTCAATATAATTCCAGAAACGGAATAATGCTTCTTTCTTACTGTGGAGCCGCATATTTTTTAATGGCTTTTTTAAAACCTTATGACAAAAGAAGCATCCTTCTTATTCCGGTTTTAATAGGTCTTTGGCTTACCATTTTCCTTTTTGCGACAAACCTTACTTTTTCGGGTCTTGCCGCTGCGGAATACTTGTCAAAACATACGCGCGTTACGGCGGGTTTTTTGATCATGGCTTTAAATTTGTCTTTTGTTTTTTGGTGGACTGAAAGAAAAATTTATACTTATACGTCTTTCATTATTTTATTCGCAGTTGTTATGACAAAATCTGACTATGCCGTTGCAATAGCCTGCCTTTCTTTCAGCGCTTTTTTATTTTTTATGAGGGAAAAAGTAAAACTGAAAACTCCGATAGCCGTGTTGCCTTTTTTGGCCGGCGCGGCGGTTTCTTTTGCCAAAGTTTTTAAAAGCGGTTATTTTACGCCGAAACTTGAATCATGGGGCGTTGCTCTTTCGGTTATAAAAGATAATTTTCTTACGGGCGTCGGATTTTGCAACTATTCTACCGTTTCCGGAATGTATGCCAAAACGCCGGCTTTTGACGTTTCCGGCCCGGAAAATATGTGTTTGCAGCTTTTGGCTGAAACGGGCGTATTCGGTTTTGTTTTGTTCTCCGCCGTTCTGATTGTTTTTTTTGCGCTTATTATAAAAAAACTGCGCAGTAAAGAAAATAAAGTTATATATCTGCCGGTGATGCTTGCCGCTGTATTTTTTATCGTTTACAATATGTTTGAATCAAGCGTATTTATATCTACGAGCATGCTGGTATTTTTTATGATTTTGTCTTTTCCTATTGACGTTTCAGAGATAAAACCCAGAAAAAAACGCATAAACACTTATGTTTCTATTTTGCTTGTTTTGCCTGTTTTGTATGCGCTGGCTGTTCCGATGCTTGCGCTTGAAGAGTATAAAAAAGGCATAATGTTTTTTACGGAAAATAAATTTGCCGTGGCCCGGGATTGTTATATCAAAGCTATGGAAAAAGATTTTCTCAATCCTCTGTTCGCAAGCAAACTGTCGGATACTTATTTTGCCGTCAGCCGTAATGAGGATAAAATACATAACCTCGAAAAAGCCATAGAGTATAAAAAACTTGCTTCTTCGTTAAACAGATATAACGGAAAATACTATTATGATTTGGCGTGGCTTTACAAACAAAAAGGAGAGAAGCAGCTTGCTTCGGACAATATTGTCCTTGCTCTTGAAATGAACGCTTTTGACGAACAATTTCTTGAATCTTACGGCGAACTTATTTACTGAAAAAAGTGGAATTTGCAGCGTTGAGTGTGAAGCTGCCGTATTTGTGGGGAAAAAATGCTTAAGAAACACATTTTTAAGATACTGCTGGGTTTTTTATTCAGCGCCGTTTTAATTTTTTTGACTTTAAGACAGGTCAATTTCAGAGAATCTTTAGAGCTGATAAAGAACGCCAATTATTATATTTTGATCCCGGGCGTTTTGATTTACGCGTTAACATACGTTCTGCGCAGCATAAGATATTATTTTATGCTTTCTCCGATAAAGAAAACTCCCGTTTTGAAGAATTTTCCTTATACCGTGCTCGGATTTTTTATGAACAATATCATTCCGTTAAGAATAGGCGAGCTTATAAGGGCGAAGGTGACCGGAGAAAGGCTTAGCGTATCAAGAAGCAGCGTCTTGGGCACGATAGTGATAGAAAGGCTTATTGACGTCATTATTTTTGTATTGTTCTTTTTTGTAATTACGATAGTCATTCCGTTTCCCGAGTTTATAAAGAAAACGTTTTATATGTGCGCGGTGATTTTCGGAGCCGCTCTCGCAGTTTTGTTTTTGGTTTCAAAAAGCGAAGCTAAAGCTGCTGCCGTTATTTCCAAAATACCGGTTCACGGAAGGATAAAAGATTTCGCGGTAAAATTTTTAGAGAAGTTTGCCGGCGGACTTATCATTCTGAGAAAACCGAAAGTTTTTTGCGCTGCTTTTATTTTGTCAATTCTGGTATGGGTGACCGAAAGTTTTTTTCTTGTGCTTACGGCTTCTTCATGCGGCATAAACATTTCCATTATCGGCGGTATTTTTGTCGTCATAATAATAGGCATCGGCGCCATAATTCCGACGGCTCCGGGCTACATAGGGGCTTTTGAATTTATGGGCGTTACGGCTCTGGCGGCTTTGTCCGTCGATAAAGACGCCGCTTTTGCCTGTATAGCGATCTATCACTTTTTGCAGCTTATGACTATTTTTACGCTGGGCATCTTAAGCATTATTAAAGAAAAAATTTCTTTTTCGGATTTGTTCAAATTTGAGAAAATAGAAGAAGGCAGTTAAAAAAGGATTTTTATGGAAAAAAAAGTCATCATCGTTATGCCGGCATATAATGCGGCAAAGACCGTCAAACAGACTCTGGACGATATTCCTGCAGGAAGCTATGACGAAATCATACTTGTCGACGATTTATCGAAAGATAATACCGCAGAAGTCGCCAAAGAGCTCGGAATGAAAGTCATTGTGCACGAAAAAAATAAAGGCTACGGCGGAAACCAGAAAACGTGTTATAAAGCGGCTCTTGACGACGGCGCCGATATTGTGGTCATGCTTCATCCCGATTATCAGTACGACCCTAAACTCGTGCCTTTTTTGGCGGGTATCATAAGCCATGACATATGCGATATTATGATGGCAAACCGCATAAGAACGCGCAAAGAAGCGCTTAAAGGCGGCATGCCGTTTTATAAATATTTTTTCAACAGATGCCTCACGATTACGGAAAATATAATACTCGGGCTTAATTTGGGAGAATATCATACCGGTTACAGGGCATTTTCCAGAAAAGCTTTGGAAACAGTGAACTTTGAAATGGATTCCGATGACTTTGTTTTTGACCAGCATATTTTGGTTCAGGCCGCGGCATGCGGCCTCAGAATAGGGGAAATTCCCGTTCCGGCCAAATATTTTGACGAAGCTTCGTCTATAAATTTCAGAAGAAGTTTAAAATACGGCTTTGAAACTTTGTGGATACTTTTCAGATATATTATGCACAAATGGGCAATAGCAAAGTCGGATATGTTTAGACCTAAAAAAAGAGCGAAAAGCGAAGAGTGAAAAGTGAAAATAAAACGTTTTCGCGGGTGCATCAGCTCTTCAATCTTCATTCTGCCGTAAAAAGGGGAAAAAATGAGCAATGAACTGCTATATTCAATATCATTTGCGTCAGCGCTTTTAATTTCTTTTTTTGCTGCTCCCGTATGCAGGTTTTTTGCCGTTAAGTTCAATATAATGGACAATCCGGTAACGGCCGTGAAAACGCATAAAGTAAGCACTCCGTATTTGGGCGGCATAGCGATTGCGCTGGGATGCATTGCAAGTTTGTTCATTATCAGGCTTGCCACGCATTTTCCCGACGGAACGCTCAGAAGCCTCAGAGGCATTATATACGGAAGCGCGATCGTTATGCTTTTAGGATTTGTCGACGATGCCAAATATAAAGGATTAGGATTTAAATCCAAATTTTTATTGCAGTTTTTGGCTGCGGCAATCGTTGTTTTCGGATTTGATATAAGAATAAATTTCCTTTCAATATATTCCGTTTCATGTATCGTAAGCATTATTTGGATAGTCGGAATAACAAATGCCTTCAATATTATAGACATAATGGACGGACTTTCTAGCGGCATAGCCGTTATCGCGGCTTTTGCGTTTTTATTTATATCGCTGCCCACGGAAATGATTTATGTTAACTTTTGCGCGGCGGCGCTTGCCGGCGGTATTTTAGGATTTATGCCTTATAATTTTTCAAAATCAAAAAAGATTTTTATGGGAGACACGGGAAGTTTATTTATAGGTTTCGTGCTTGCCAGCCTTGCGATGGGGACATCTTACACAAAAATGAACGATATGGGGCTTTTCGCGCCTTTATTAATTCTTGCCGTTCCAATTTATGAGACGGGACTGGTCAGCATGTTTCGAATGCGAAAAGGCAAATCTCCGTTTTTGGGAAGCAAAGATCATTATGCTTTAAGGCTTGAAAAGATGGGTTTTTCGAGGAAAAAAATTTTATTGTTGACATATATCGTGTGTATTATTCTTGCTTTTTGCGCGTATTTTTTTACTAAACTTACCCTGTCGTATGCGATGATGCTTTTGCTTATTGTTTTGGCTGCATTGTGGACTCTAACGCTTAAACTCGCTTCAGTAAAAGTGGAATAAAGATTTTAAGGACTTTAAAGTCCTTAAAGACCTTAAGGCTCTTAAAAGAGGTCCAATGAAAAAAAACATAATAATAGGCGCAGGAATAAGCGGTTTATCCGCCGCTTATTTTTTAAAGCAGCCTTATATTGTTTTGGAAGAAAAGCCTTATGCGGGCGGACTTTGCCGTTCTTTTTACGAAAACGGCTTTACTTTTGACTGCTCAGGGCATTTTATACATATCAAAGACGAAAAAATAAAATCCATCGTAAATAAATTGAGCGGCGGCGTTGATGAAGTTGCCAGAAACGCTTCCATATTCATTAACGGGAATTTTGTTCCATTTCCTTTTCAGGCAAACCTTTATCATCTTGACGAAAAAACAAAAAAAGAGTGCGTTGACGGCGTTTTAAAAAGGAAGGACGCGGAAATAAGCGTAAAAATGCCTTTTTTAAGCTGGTGTGAAGCAATGTTCGGCAAAGGCATAACAAAATATTTTATGAAGCCGTATAATGAAAAGCTGTGGAGCTGCGACTTAATGAAAATGACTGCCGAATGGACAGGTCCTTTTGTTCCGAGACCCGATGCCGGAAGCATAGTTAAATCGGCGTATTCAAAAAACAAAACGCAATACGGCTACAACAGTATTTTTTATTATCCGAAGAAAAAAGGATGTCAGGCTCTGATAGACGGGTTTTTAAAGAAAATCAAAGTTGAATATAATTCAAAAACCTGCGAAATAGACATAAAAAATAAAACGGCAGTCACGCAAGACAGAAAAAAATATAAATATGACAGCTTAATATCCACTCAGCCTTTGACCGAATTGGTCAGGCAAATCGAGCAGGCGCCGGTTTCAATAAAAAAAGCCGCGAAAAATTTAAAATGTTCTTCGGTAAGATGCGTCAACTTAGGCGTGAAATCTTCAAAAGGCATACCGAAAGCGTTAAAAAACAGGCATTGGGTATATTTGCCGGAAACTTCGTTCCCTTTTTATAGAGCAGGCATTTATTCAAATATAAACTCTTTGTCCGCTCCTGAAAATTGCTATAGTTTTTACGTCGAGTTTTCGTCTTCCTCTCCCGTCATTCCGGAGCGCTTTGATCTGGAATCTGCCGTTAATGCTTTAAAAAAAGCGGGTTTTATAGGCGGCAATGACGAGATTATTTCAACAAATACAGTCGATATGCCGTACGCGTATGTGATATTCGACAAAGAAAGAGAACAATCTTTAAAAATAATAAACGAATGGCTTAATAAAAACAATATTTTCTCGATCGGACGTTACGGCATGTGGGAGTATTCTTTTATAGAAAAGAATATCAAAGATGCCAAAAATCTGGCGGATCTGTTGAATAAATAAAGATATTAAGGATTGTAAGAAACTGAAATAAAAGTATGGCGTGTGGCGCATCTCCAATTATCGGTAAGAGGAAAACAATGCTGAAAATTTGTTTTATTGTCACAAAACTTGAACTTGGCGGGGCGCAGAAAGTTGCGCTTTATACCGCCGAACATATAAACGGCGATGAATTTAAAGAATTTTTTATCACAGGAAAAGGCGGCATTTTAGATAATGCGGCGGCTGAAAAATTCAGGATTTACCGGTTGTCAAACTTTGTGAGGGAAATATCTCCTTTAAAAGATTTAAAAGCCTTGCGGCATATATACGGAATTTTGAAAACGGAAAAGCCAGATGTCGTGCATACGCATTCTTCAAAAGCAGGGATATTAGGCCGGATAGCCGCGAAACTTGCCGGAATAAAAATCATAGTTCATACCGTTCACGGTTACAGCTTTAACGAGACGCAGAATTTTTTCAAAAAATATCTTTATGCGTGTCTTGAAAAGTTTTGCTCTTTATTTTCCGATAAACTTATAGCCGTCGCAAAAGAAGATATAAAAAAAGGGATAAAATACAAAATTGCAAAAGAAAGCAAGTTTGAACTTATACGCGCCGGGATCAATACTGATCATTATAAAAATTATACTCCGGACAAAAATTTTAAAAACGCTCTCGGCATAAGCGAAAGTACAAAAGTAGTAACCACGATCGGTCCTTTCAAACCCCAAAAAAATCTGAAAGATTTTATAAAAGCGGCGGATATTGTTGGCAAAAAAAATAATGATATTGTGTTTTTGGCTGCCGGCGACGGTGAGCAAAGAAAGGAATTGGAAAATTTAATTTCAGAGCTTGGGCTTAAAGAAAAAATTCTTCTTCTCGGCTGGAGAAATGATATTGCCGAACTTTTGTACGCGAGCGATATTTTCGTAATGACGTCGTTATGGGAAGGCTTGCCGTGCACGATTCTTGAAGCTATGTGCTGCGGCAAACCCGTTATCGCCAACGCGGTTGACGGCGTGAAAGAGATAATAAAAGAAGGTGAGACGGGCTTTCTTATCAAGCCTTATGATTATGTTTCCGCTGCGGAAAAGATAAATTATTTGCTTAATGACAATATTCTTTTGCTTAAAATGGGAGAAAACGCAAAGGATTCGATAACAAAAGAATTTGATATAAATTATACGGTTACGCAGCACGAAGAACTTTATAAACGGCTGGGACGCAACTAGAGTGTGTTCATACATATAACGCGCATGTGCGTAATATGTGTGAACACGCTCTAATAAAAAGACAAAACAGCTTGAAAAACAAATAAATTGCTTAACTTTCAACATAATGGAAAAGTATGAACGCATAACAAAAGGTTTTGTCTTTGCGGCTGTATTTCAAAATAGTATTTGACAAAAAATTTGTTTTTTTGCTACACTATGCAAGTTGTGAACATTGACGGTTTTATGACGGTCTTCCGGTTCTCTGTATTTTTATAAAGAATCCTTTCAAAATGACGGGCCCGTAGCTCAGTCGGTAGAGCACCTCACTTTTAATGAGGTTGTCGTGCGTTCGAGCCGCACCGGGCTCATTTGAACGGTACACCAAGCACATATTACCATATTGCGTTGCTTGGATTTTTGAGGAAATTTTATTGCGCAAGCCACGCAACCCGAAGGGTTAGCCCAGAAACAACACGCTGACATCGTTGGGATTCCTATCAATATTGCCGATATTGCTTCGTCAGACCGCCTTACATCGTGCTGTTTCTGGGCTAACGCAATATGGTAATATGTGCTTGGTGTACCGTTTATGCCCCCATCGTCTAGGGGTCTAGGACACATGATTTTCAATCATGCGACCGGGGTTCAAATCCCCGTGGGGGCGTGTTTACAATTGGGTCTCTCTAAAAATCCTGTCTACACCATGTCATTCCCGTGAAAACGGGAATCCATGTTTGCCATAGTCGTCGAGAAAAAAAACAACGTGGATTCCCGATAGAGACACTCGGGAATGACAAATAGGGGTTTTTAGAGATACCCATAATAATGAACAGTGCAGGAGTTTCGCATAAGCGGAACGTAATTAAATTTTTGCAAAGCAAAAATACAACCGTTTAGACAGATTAGTGTGAACACCCCCTAATAGTTTAAACGGTTATTTTATGGAAGGCAATCATGTCTACTTTAGTTGTTTTGGGAACACAGTGGGGAGATGAAGGAAAAGGAAAAGTAGTTCATTATCTCGCAAAACAGGCTGATTACATTGTACGCTATCAGGGCGGAAACAATGCCGGACACACCTTGATTTACGAAAACAAACCTTTTGTGCTGCATTTAATTCCGTCGGGAATATTATTTCCGAAGAAAATGTGCCTGATAGCCAACGGCGTCGTTGTCGACCCTAAAGCGCTTAAAGAAGAGATCATTATGTTAAAAAAGAAAAAGATCCCCGTAAACGGAAGATTTTTCATAAGCGAACTTGCGCACGTTATTTTGCCATACCACAAGCTTATTGACGGCATACTTGAAGAAGGACAGATCAAAATAGGGACTACAAAAAGGGGAATAGGGCCTGCTTATGCCGATAAAGTTAAAAGGATAGGCATAAG
>WRNH01000053.1 GCA_009776745.1 Endomicrobiia bacterium
TGTATTTTCAGTGTCGTCATTGCGGCCCCCGAGCCGCAATCTCGTCGTGAACCATAGATTGCGGGTCAAGCCCGCAATGACAAAAGCGGGGTTTTTAGAGACACCCAATTACTCATTACTCGTTACTAGCTGCCGTTTAAAAACTTTTCCAAATCGGCTCTTAATCCGTCAATTCCTTTTTTATTTCTTGCGCTTACGGCAAAAACGTTTTTTACGTCTATTTCGAAATGTTCGGCAATTTTATTTTTGACTTCAGGCATATTGACCTGCGGAATTTTGTCGCATTTGTTGGCGATTATTTTAAACGGAATGCCGTTTTTTTGCAGCCAGTACGCCATATCGTGATCCAAATCCGTAGGTCCGACAAAAGCGTCAACAATTATATAAACGGTTTTTTTTGATTTCCTTTCGGCTATACAGCTTTCTATCATTTTCCGCCACAGCTCTTTTTCTTTAGGGCTGACCCTGGCAAATCCGTAACCCGGAAGATCGATAATCCATCTTCCGACGGAAACGTCGTAAACGTTGATCGTTCTTGTTCTTCCGGGAGTTTTGGACGTGCGCGCAAGATTTTTCTGCGAACAAAGCGCGTTTATAGCGCTGCTTTTTCCGACATTGGAACGCCCGCAGAAAATAACTTCGGCAATATTTTTGGGAAGGGCTGCCGCCTCAGTTACAGCTCTGAAAAAAGACGCTTTTTCCAGCATTAATTTCTCAGTTTAGCAAGCAGCCTGAGAATTTCAAGATAAAGCCATATAAGAGTAACCATAAGCGCAAAAGCTCCGAACCATTCCATGTATTTCGGCGCCCCGTGCCTTGCGCCCTGTTCAATCAAATCGAAGTCTATAATAAGATTTAATGAAGCTATCGTGACTATAAAAAGACTTACTCCGATACCGAGCAATGACGAATCATGAAGATAAGGAAAACTGGTTCCGGCAAAAATATTCATGAACAAATTTATTATGTAAACTACCAAAATTGCAAAAGTCGCGATGATCACGCCTTTTTTAAACCTCGGAGTAGCTTTCAGCAAACCGGTTTTGTAAGCGGCAAGCATGCAAAACAATACTGCAATAGTTAAAAAGACGGCGTTAATAACTATGCCGGGATACATTTTTTCAAACAATAAAGAAATAGCTCCTAAAATCAAACCCTCGACTATGGCGTAAATAGGAGAAAGAAACGGAGAAGAGGTCTTTTTAAATATCGAAATCATCGCCAAAACAAAACCGCCTAATATAAGAGGAAATATAAGCGGAACCGTAATATGCGGATGCATCCACGAAAAAACCGCGCTCACAAAGAGCAGCAGCCACAAAATAATACTTTTGTTGATCGTCCCCGAAACCGTCATTACCTCAGCGGTTCCATGACTCCTGAAAACATCTTCTCTTAAAAGCGGATTTGCCATTTTTTATCTCCTTTTTGGAAGATGAGAAGTTGGGAGGCTGAGATGCTGAGAGGAGCTCTGGTCGTTTTGTCTTTGTCGTTCGCTGTTAACTCCACTCTCCACCCTCCAAACTCCACTCTTTTTATTATAACATCTCCTTTTTGTTGGGAAGCTGAGATGCTGAGAAGAGCTTTGGCCGTTTTGTCTTTGCCTTTGCTCATCCTCCCATCATCTCACCATCTCATCTTCTTTTATTATCTTTTCATAAGCTTGTTTGGCCGTCTTTTTCTGTTTTAAAAAATAAAGAAGTTTTTGCGTATCTTCAAAGTTTGCCCATCTGAGCTCTGATATTTCTTCTTTATCATAATTTACGGGTTCGGATAAAGCTTCGGCTAAAAAATAAACCGAATGCTTCTCCGCGATTCTTCCTGCAGTTTCAGGCTGCGTTCCGTCAATTATATATACGTCTTCTTCCGTAAACCCGTCGATAAATTTTATATCTTTGATGCCGGTCTCTTCAAAAATTTCTCTTTTAGCCGTTTCAATGCCCGTTTCGCCTTCTTCAATATGCCCTTTCGGGAAACCCCAGCGTCCGCTTCTTTTTGATTTTATAAGAAGAAACAGAGGCCCATTATTGTCAATTTTATATATTACTGCTCCGTATGAATACTCTTTGAGCATCCGCGCCGCCTTTTAACGGCAGTGAGTAATTAAGCGGGTGAAAATATAAAAGTGTAGTTTTTGCCGTTAATATTTTATATTTTACATTATGCANGCCCCGCACAGCAACTACTCGCTATTTTTTACCGGTTATTGAAAGATATTAAAAGACAAGCCGAAAGCAACGTAGACAAGCGTTTCAATATCATTCGGCCAGCTATGCGCTTCAATTCTGGCTCTTTCAAAATAAACTTTATATCCGAACTCGGTCGTAAACCAAGGTCCCGTCTTCAAAAACAGTTTATTTTCCCATCTGAAATCTTCGCCGTTGTCAAATGACTCAAAAATCCTTGCGTCCGAAACAAATTTAGCGTCTTTATGAAAAAGCAAATTATAATTTAAAACGCCTTCGGCTCCGGCGCTTCTTTCGCTGCCTTTGACGGAATCGTCAGTCTGTTTCAAAGCTCCTCCCGCCCTCACTTTGAGCGTGTTTATCTCATTTTCAAAAACCGTAAAGTTTAAACCCGAGGATTCTATGTAAGTAACGGGATCCCAAAATTTATTGTTTTGGGATTTTACAAAAAATGAAACATACGGCTGAAGCAGTTTGTATATCTTATATGTATAAAGCGTATTAAACTCTAAATGGTCCAAACTTACTTCCGAAATATCTTTAGAATCGCTTTCGCCGTATTCTTCTTTAAGCGTTGTCAGCCAGTTTGAATATTCGGAATCGCGTTCCAGACTTAAAAATAATTTTGTCTGCCACATTCTTGAAAATTTTTCTTTTCCCGTCCAGTTGCTGCTCGCGGCCGTCTGGTTATACGCCCAGCTCAAAATGCCCGATGTTTTCCATTTCGGAACGGATTGAACGTGCTGGTCAGACTGTTCCTGCGATTTATCGTCATCCGAAACAGCCTCATCCTGCGCAAAAACGCAGTTAAAACTTAACAAAACGGCAAACACGGCGCATAAAAATTTTTTCATTGTCTCGCTTCTTTTTGCAGCGCTGATTATATTGACTCTGCAGTTATTTTATATTTTATTTCTTCTCTAGGCAAGGGCAGAAAGAATAGAACGATAAACAACTGCAAGCACATCTGTTTTTACCTGCCCTCATTCCCTGCTTACCTTCTTATATTCCTGCCATCCGGACAAACCGGCTCCGTTTATTCCCCTAAATAAAAATCTTTTAAAATCTTGTACAGCGCTGCGTTTTTGTTTAACAAACTTTCGACAAGGGAAATTTTTTCGATTCTGAATTTTCCGAAAACTTTTTCTTTTATGCCGTTTTCAGACAAATATTTTTCTAAAACTTCGTTTTTAACGCTATCGCCTTTAAAACGCGCCAAAGTTATATGCGGGACGTATTTATTTTGCGAATTGTCTATATTTAAAGCTATTTTTTTCAAAGCGCCGCTTTCGCCGTCAATTCCCGCCCGCAAAACTCTTGCATATTTTCCGTATGAAAAAAAATCCGCGCCTTTAACCGTTACTTCAAAACTATCTGCGTTTTTAACGGATTTTTCTAAAACTTCCAAGCAATCCGCCGGATTTTTTTCGCCGAAAAATTTTAAAGTTATGTGCATATTTTCCGGCGAAACAGGTCTGACGGCAAAATGATTTGCCGCCTGCGCCGAATATTTATATATTTTTTCCGATATCGGTTCCGGCGCGAAAACAGCGGCAAAAAGCCTCATTTTTTCTTGCCTTTTGAGATTTGAGAGTCCTGCGGCTTTGAACTTTGTTTTTTCGCGTTCTTCGTTGAAATATCGCGTAAAATCTTTCTGCGTAGCAAATCCAGCGCGGTATTAGCGGCTCTGCTTCTTATATCTTTTCTGTTTCCGATAAAATTATATTTAAAAACCTGCGTTTCTTTTTTGAAAGCAATTCCTATATAAACAAGTCCGGCAGGTTTGTCTTTTGATCCGCCGCCGGGGCCGGCTATGCCCGTCACGGAAACGGCATAATCGCTTCCGGCTGCATTTATCGCTCCTTCAGCCATCTCTTTTGCCGTTTCTTCGCTGACAGCGCCGAAATTATTTAAAGTTTCTTCTTTAACTCCGAGATACTTCATTTTAGATTCATTCGAGTAAACAACGACTGAACTTTTAAAATATACGGAACTTCCCGCAGTATCGGTGATCTTTTTTGCTATAAGCCCGCCCGTGCAGGATTCCGCAAGAGTAACGGTTTTTTTGTTTTCTATTAAAAGCCTGCCGACGGCGTCGGACAATTCGTCGTATCCGTACCCGAAAATATTTTCTCCCAAAACTTTTTCAAGCTCAAACTTTAAATTTCCGCGTATATCGTCGACAGACATTTCATCGCTGCCGGAAACCGAATATTTCACGGTTATTATATTGTCGCTGGCGAGTATTCCGAATTCAACCGCCCCGTTATCTCCGAAACCGGCGGCCTCCATAACGGGTTTTATAATTTCTTCGACTCTGGATTCGGCTTCTCCGAACACGCGTATAGCTTCATTTTTTATTATCCCCGAATGATAGCTTCTAAAAAAAGGGTCGGCGTTTTCGTCAAACATCGGCTGCATTTCTCTCGGAGGTCCGGGAAATAAAAACAATGTTTTTCTTGCTTTCTTTTCTCCGTCTTTATATTCAAAATGGATCATCTGTCCAGGAGCCGAGCCGAAACGGTTTTCCAAAACTTTAGCGCCCTTGATTATATTTGCCTGTCTCTCGTTATTTTTAGGGATCTCGGTAATTCCGCGTTTTGCAAAACGTTCTTTTATTGAATTAAGAACTTTTTCGTCATTATAAATTTCAAGTTCAAGACATTCGGCGGCGGTTTCCACGGTTATATCGTCAAAAGTAGGGCCTAATCCTCCGGTAACCAAAATAACATTGCTTCTTTCAAAAGCTCTTTTAAACTCGGCAAGAAGATCCTCTTTCCTGTCTCCGACGCTTGTTATACATGACAAACTAAGCCCCAAATTTTGTAATCCGGAACCGATATAAGCCGCGTCGGTATTAATTTTACCGGTCAAAAGTTCGCTGCCGGTACATATAAGTTCTATTTTCATTTTTTTGTTAAACGGATTCTGACATTACTATGCATCCGCGCATCTACGCATCCATGCATCGCCGTTAATTGTAATATTCAGTTTTCGGGGTCTGGGTTTGCGGGGCGGATTCTTTTATCTGCCCGAACTTTGATTCGTATCTGGCGATATTTTCTTTTAGCGCTCCTATCATTCTTTTGACATGCGCGGGAGAAGTTATTATTCTGCTTCTCACTTTCGCTTTTTTGTTTTGCGGCTGAAAAAAAATAAAATCTAAAACGAATTCGCTTTCGGAATGCGTTATCAAAGCAAGATTCGAATATATTCCGTTTGATGTCTGCTCGTCAATTTCAATTTTTACTTCAGCCGTCTTTTTCTCTTCCATAATTCCCCCGTATTAAAGGCAGTGAGTAGGTACTGTCTTTATAAGTTTATCGCCTTAATAATTTCGTCTATTTTTGCTTTTAATTTTTTTGGTTTGACGGCATTTGCCACCGCCGTATCGGGATCTTTCAATCCGTGTCCGGTAAGTATGCATACGGCCTTTACCGGCAAAGCGTTTTTAAAATATTTGCTCTTTATACATTTAATGAGTCCCGCAAGCGACGAAGCGGAAGCGGGCTCGCAGAAAATACCTTCATTTGCGGCGATCATCCCGTAAGCTTTCAAAATTTCTTCGTCGGTTACAGTATCTATAATGCCTTTTGACTCGTCCCTGGCAGCTTCTGCGGTTTTCCACGAAGCGGGATTTCCTATTCTGATAGCCGTTGCTATAGTTTCGGGTTTTTCTATCGGATGACCTTTAACTATCGGAGCGGAACCCGCAGCCTGAAAACCCATCATTTTAGGCAGAGCGTATTTTTTCGGATAAAGTTCATTGTACTCTTTATATCCTTTCCAGTAAGCCGTAATATTGCCGGCATTTCCTACGGGCATAAACTGATAATCCGGCGCCTGTCCTAAAACTTCGCAAATTTCAAAAGCAGCCGTTTTTTGCCCTTCTATTCTGAACGGATTTATCGAGTTCACAAGAGTAAGCGGATATTTGCTGCTCAGTTCTTTTACAAGGTTAAGAGCTTCGTCAAAATTTCCGTCGATCTCCAAAACTTCCGCGCCGTGCATAACCGCCTGCGAAAGTTTGCCGAGAGCAATTTTCCCTTCGGGAATCAAAACAACGCACTTTATCCCCGCTCTTGCCGCATAAGCAGCAGCCGAAGCAGAAGTATTTCCCGTAGAAGCGCAGACAACGGCTTTACTGCCCTCTTCAACGGCTTTTGAAACGGCCATCGTCATTCCTCTGTCTTTAAACGAGCCCGTCGGGTTCATGCCTTCAAATTTAAAATATATTTCGCCTTTGAACCCAAGCTTCTTAGGCAAATTTCTTGCCGGTATAAGCGGAGTATTTCCTTCATTTAACGAAATCACGGGCGTTTTATCGGTAACCGGCAAAAATTCTCTGTACTTTTCAATTAATCCTTTGTAATCCATTTAAACGTTCCTCTTTAACAAAATTTATTGATTTTATAGTCTAAATTGTATTATTTTAAACGGCTAAAAGCAAACAAGCAGAACGGCAGCAGTTGTTGTGCGTGGCAAAGCTCTGCAATTACTCACTACTAACTACTGATTGGGTTTCTCTAAAAACCCTATTTGTCATACCCGTGAAAACGGGTATACATGCTGCTTTTAAATATGTCCGACGATAACGAGAAAATGGATTCCCGTTTTCACGGGAATGACACCGCTTTAGATAGGTTTTTAGAGAGACCCAATTGCCTTTCTATGTTGATCCCCAAAATTTTATTTTTGTTTTCTTCGGATATGTTTAAGTTTTTTATAAAGTCCACTTCTTCTTTTGGGATCTGCATCGGGAAGTCTGAGCCGTAAATAATTTTGTCAAAGCCGTGTTTTTCAAAAAAAGCGTTTAACAGTTCCGGTTTCATAGCCCTTATGCTGTCGGAAGTGTCAAAATATATGTTTTTCCCCGCAAGTTTTTCCAGAACTTCTTCCCACATTAAAAAACCGCCCATATGCGCGCCTATAAATTTCATTTCCGGAAATTTTTCTAAAACTTTTAATATTCTGTCCGGAGACGATTTTACTTCGCCCGGAGAGCTGAGTTCAATGCCGCAATGAAATATGGCGGGAAGAGCAAGCTCTTGAAGTTTTTCATAAAGCGGGAACGCTTTTTGGTCGTCAATATAAAAGTTTTGAAATTCAGGCTGCAGCTTTATGCCGAAGGCTTCGCCTTTGATTCTTTTCAGTTCGTTTTCAAAAGCGCTTTTGCCCGCAAATTCCCCGTAAAAAGGATGCATTGAAGCAAAAGGAATAAATCTTTCACGCTTTATTGAAAAAAGCCAATTGTTTATTGAAACTACCTGATCAGGTCTTGAAGCCACTGAAGAAATGACGCTTTTATTTATTCCGGCATTGTCCATATGCTTCAAAAGATTACCGGCAACAGGCAAATCAACCATTTTATGATTGAATGCCTTTTCCAAAAACTCTTTAGCCTTATGAGCTATTTTTTCCGGCCAGATATGATTGTGCGAATCGATTATTTCCATTTTAACACCAAAAAGTGAAAAGTGGAAAGTTAAGAGTGAAAATAAAAGATGTTTTCGCTTTGCGAAAACCTATTAATTTAGATTTCGGCTTCGCCGAAATTCAATATCTCCACTCTACACTCTTCAATCTTCACTCTTTATTTTTGCAGCAGCATTATCGCGCTTACCAAATAAATATCGTCGGCATTGCAGCCTCTGCTTAAATCGCTTACGGGAAGAGCAAGTCCCTGCACTATCGGGCCTAAAGCCTGAAAACCGCCGAGCCTTTCTGCCATTTTATAACCTATGTTTCCGGCATTAAGATCCGGGAAAATAAAAATATTTGCATTTCCCGCAACTTTTGAATCCGGCGCTTTTCTTTTTCCTACAGCCGGCATTATCGCCGCATCAAACTGAAGTTCGCCGTCGACATTGACATTTTTCTGCTCTTCAAAATATTTTTTCGTAAGTTCCATGGCTTCAATTGTTTTATCAAGCGTCTTGTGGACTGCGCTTCCTTTTGTCGAAAAAGACAGAAACGCCGCGTTCGCTTCTCTTGCGGGAAATAATTTTTGAAAGTTTCCTATAGTTGCAACCGCTATATCTCTAAGCCCCAAAGCCCCGGGATCGGGATTTACTCCGCAGTCGGCAAATAATACAGCTTCCTTTACAACAGGGTGAGATTCTGGGGGGATCATCAAAAAATAAGACGATACAAGCTTAATTCCTTCCGCCGTGCCTATAACTTGCATTGAAGCTCTTAAAACATCGGAAGTATCATAAACCGCTCCGCAAACGCAGGCATCGCATTTTCCGCTTTTTAAATACATCATGGCAAAATATAAAGGCCGGTTCAAAAGTTTTAACGCGTCTTCGGGATTCATTCCTTTTCTTGCGCGGGATGCGACAAAAACTTCCACATGCTTATCGTCAAGGACAGCTCTGTCGATCTGAACTACTTCAATACCCGAAAGGTCAACGCCGGCTTCAACGGCGGCATCTTCAACGGCTTTCACGTCTGACGCAGGAAGAACGACCGAAGCAATATCGTCTTTCACAAGCATCTGCGCGGCTTTGAGCACCCTTGCGTCCGTACTTTCGGGCAAAATTACTTTGCCTTTTACTTTCACAGCCAAATCAAGAATATGCTTTCTGATGTCCATGGTAACTCCACGATAAAAAGTTTGGAGTGTGAAAGGTGGAGTTTGGAGTTGTTGTTAAATGATGTTATTCCACAACTTCACACTCCACCTTTCACACTCCACACTCTATTTAGTATCCGTTTCCCTTATTTCTATCCTTCTGATTTTTCCGCTTATAGTTTTCGGCAGTTCTTTGACAAACTCTATAATTCTCGGATATTTATAAGGAGCCGTAACTTTTTTAACATGTTCCTGAAGCTCGATAATCAGTTCCTGGCTCGGCTCATATCCTTTAGCTAAAATTACCGTGGCTTTTACTATCGCGCCTCTTTCCGGATCAGGCACGCCGGTTATTGCGCACTCTAAAACCGAAGGATGTTCCATCAAAGCGCTTTCTACCTCAAAAGGCCCGATCCTGTAACCCGAACTTTTTATAACGTCGTCGGAACGCCCGACAAACCACAAATATCCGTCTTCGTCTTTGTAAGCCATATCGCCGGTATCGTATATTCCGTTGCTCCACACGCTTTTTGTCAGAGCTTCATCCCTGTAATAACCGCAAAATAATCCCGTGGGTTTTACTTTATCGGTCCTTATTACAAGATGTCCTTCCTGACCCGGCTCGCACGGATTATTATCGTCGTCGACTATGTCAATATCCCATCCGGCAACGGGTTTTCCCATTGATCCGGGTTTTGGCGTCAGCCACGGGAATGTCGCCGCAAAAACGACGGATTCGGTCTGCCCGAAACCTTCTTTTATTTCAAGGCCTGTCATTTTTTTAAACTGATGAAAAACTTCGGGGTTTAAAGGTTCTCCCGCGGTTTCCGCGTATTTAAGTTTCGACAGATCGTATTTGGAGATGTCTTCTTTTATTATATGCCTGTAAATCGTAGGCGGAGCGCAGAAAGAAGTAATGCCGTGTTTGGCAACAACGTTCATTAATTCTTTAACGTTAAATCTTTCGTAATCATAAGTAAACAGGCAGGCGCCGCTTATCCATTGTCCGTATATTTTTCCCCATGAAGCTTTTGCCCAGCCCGTATCGGCTACCGTCAAATGTATGCTGTCATCGTCTAAATTCTGCCAAAATCTTGCCGTAAGTATATGCCCCAAAGGATATGTAAAATCGTGATAAACCATTTTAGGCATGCCCGTTGTGCCGGAAGTAAAATATAAAAGAAAAACGTCGTCATTTTTTATTGCTTCGGCGCCGGACGGCCTTTCAAAAACGCCGGAAAATTTTTCAACTTCTTTTGAATATTCGAGCCAGCCTTCGACGTGACCGTTCACGGAAACAACCGTTTTAAGTCCGGGAAGTTCTTTTCTTGCTTCGTCGACAACTTCAGTAATCCTTTTGTCGGCCGCTGAAACTATCATTTTTATGCTTGCCGCGTCCACTCTGTATTTTATATCCTTTATCGTCAAAAGATGCGTTGCCGGTATTAATATCGCGCCGATTTTGTGGAGCGCGACCGAACAAAACCAATATTCATAACGCCTTTTGAGCATAAGCATTACGGCATCGCCTTTTTTAATTCCCAAAGATTTGAAAAAGTTTGCCGTTTTATTGCTTTCTCTTTTTATGTCCTCAAAAGTAAAAACCCGCTCTTCGCCTTCTTCATTGCACCACAGCATCGCTTTTTTGTCCGGCGTCCGATCGGCGGTTTCGTCAACTATGTCAAAACCGAAATTAAAATTATCCGGAACCGCTATTTTACAGTTCTCTATAAAATCTTCATAAGATTTGTAACTCGCTTTTGTATATTTATCGACTAACATTTCTTTCCCCTTTTTAACAACAGTTTGGAGTTCACTCCATCCTCCAAACTCCACATTTCAATTTTTACTCTAACCGGTCGTGTCACGGTGACGGAGCAATTTACCACAAACAGCGCGGTCAATTCCTCCGTCCCCATGACCCTCAAAATTCCACACTTACTAGAGTCTGTCGACAGACTCTAAAGCACCACCGCTATAAACTTTGCCGGCTTGTCTCCGACGGCGCTCATCGTATGATTATATCCGGAATCAAAATAAACCGAATCGCCCTCTTCAAGAATATACTCTTTTCCGTCAAAAACCACTTTAAGTTTACCTTCAAGAATATAGTTAAACTCCTGGCCGGAATGAGAATATGCGTGCTTTGGAGGTTCTTTCGCCGCTTCTGCGGTCACCAAAAAAAATTCCGCTTTTTTATTGATGAAATTAAACGCCAAATCCTGATATTTATACTCTTTTCTTCTTTCAATGTTTAAACCTTTGCCTCTTCTTACCACGTTGATCCGCGTAAGTCTCGGCTCTCCGCCGGTAAGCAAAGCTGTCATTTCCACTTTATACTGCGTTGAAATGGCGGAAAGAACGCTGATCGGGATATCAGCTTCGCCGTTTTCGTATTTCAGATACATTTCCGTGTCCAGATTAATGCTTCTTGCAAATTCCGCCGTTGGCAGATCCGAAATCTCTCTGATGGCTTTGATCCGCGTGCCTATTTGTTTTAATGTTTCCGTTGTTTGCTGCGTCATTTTTCCTCCGCAAAAATTTTGATAATTTTACTAAACTTCAATTAAAAAGTTAATAGTTAATAATTTTGAAACGCTATAAACGGAGCAAAACCCGCATAACAACTATTAACTATTCAGGGCATCTCTAAAAACCCCACTTTTGCCATTGCGGGCTTGACCCGCAATCTATGGTTCACGACGAGATTGCGGCTCTGGGGCCGCAATGACGACACTGAAAATGCAGGTTTTTAGAGACACCCTTCATTATTCTCTATTCACTGCCGTTTGCCTTCATCCCTGTCGCGAATTTCCACGCGGCGGATTTTTCCTGAAATAGTCTTTGGCAGTGATTCAACATACTCAATAATTCGCGGATATTTATACGGCGCCGTAATTTTTTTAACGTGGTCCTGTAGTTCTTTGGTCAGTTCCGGCGAACCGGTATAACCTTTTGAAAGCACTACGGTGGCTTTTACGGCAAATCCGCGTTCAGGGTCAGGCACGCCGGTCACCGCGCATTCGGTAACTGCCGGATGTTCCATCAAAACGCTTTCCACTTCAAAGGGGCCTATGCGGTACCCCGAAGATTTTATAACGTCATCCGTACGGCCTACGTACCATAAAAAACCCATTTCGTCTTTATATGCCGTATCGCCCGTATGATATAAATCGTCATGCCAAACGCTTTGCGTCATTTCTTCGTCGCGGTAATAACCGGAAAACATCCCGTACGGTCTGCCGCCGCCCGCTTCGTCGGTACGGATACAGATCTCGCCCGTTATGCCGGCGCTTACTTCTTTGCCGTTTTCGTCGGCAATGATCATGCGGTAGCTTGGCGAAGGCACTCCCATTGAGCCAAGGCGCGGCTGCATCCAGGGATATCCTGTCCAGCAGCTTAAAGTAGATTCGCTTTGTCCGAAACCCTCAAAAATTTTAATGCCCGTTCCTTCCTGCCAAACCCTAAAAACTTCCGGATTAAGCGCTTCGCCCGCGGTAGTGCAGTGCTTTAATGAGGACAAATTATATTTTTTTAAATCTTCTTTTATTAAAAAACGATACATTGTCGGCGGAGCGCAGAACGTTGTGACTTTATAACGCTCTAACTTTTCAAGTATGTCGGGCGCGGAGAATTTATCAAAATCATATGTAAAAATAGCGCTGCCTGACAGCCACTGGCTGTACATTTTGCCCCAAAGGCTTTTAAGCCAGCCGGTGTCTGAGATCGTTAAATGCAAACCACCCTGCTCGCAGCGATGCCAAAAACAGCCGGTTATTATATGCCCGAGCGGATAAGTATAATCATGCAAAACCATTTTCGGATAACCCGTTGTGCCGGACGAAAAAGCCATAAGCATCATATCCGTTTTCACATTGTTTCTGGCAATGGGAATTTCCGGCGCAGCTTCCAATTCCGCGTCAAAATCTATCCAGCGCTCGTTTGGCGCTTTACCGCCGAATACCGCAAGCTTTTTTACCGTAGGACATTCAGGCAATGCCTCTTCCATGGCCTTGACTACGCCGAAACGCGGAGTGGTCAGCAGCATTTTTATTGATGCCGCATTCATGCGGTATTCCATATCTTTTTTGGTAAGCAAATAGGTAGCAGGCACGGCAACAGCTCCCATGCGGTGAAGTCCCATAAGCACAGGCCAGTAACGCCAATCGCGCGACATTGTAAGCATTACCATGTCGCCCTTTTCAATGCCTTGCGATATAAAAAAATTTGCGGCTTTGACTGAAAGACGGCGGATATCTTCATAGGTAAAACGCTTTTCCGCGCCTTCATTAGAGATCCACAAAAGGGCTAATGCGTCGGGCGTTTGTGCAGCTATAATATCTAAACAATCAAATGCAAAATTAAAATTATCCGGGATGCTCAGTTTGTAATTTTTTTGCAGATCTTCCAAAGTGGCAAAATCGTCACGATGACGGTTTGTGTATTTTTCATATAGAGGCATAAAAACTCCTTTTTAACGACAGAGTGGAGATTACGGCAGAGTGGAGAGTGGAGATACTGCAACTGCCTTGTCTTTTGCCGTATCTTCACTCTTCACTTTTCACTCTTCACTTTTTATAAATATAAATTATCCTATCACCACAGCCAAAAACTGTACCGGCGTATTGTCCAGCGCCTGCATAGCGTGGGGGATGGAAGCATTAAAATATACGCTGTCGCCGGGTTCTAAAACATATTCTTTATCTGAAATATAAAACTTCATCCGCCCCGAAACAAGCCAGTTGAATTCCTGTCCGTCGTGGGAATGCAGAGCGGGTTTTTCTTCTTTGGGTTCTACCGTGACCATAAACGGCTCGGCCTTTTTATTGCGAAAGGTAAACGCCAGATGATTATACTTATAAGCTTTCCGGCGGTCAATGCTGTAACCTTCCCCCTTGCGCACAATGCTCCAGTCCGATAAATGCGGACTGTCGCCGCTCATTAAATCGATCACGTCCACGCCTAAAATGCGGGCGGCGTTATACAAGAATGAAAATGAGAAATCCAGCTCGCCTTTTTCATACGCAGCCAGATCCTGCACGGTAACTCCCGTTTTTTCGCAAAATTCTTCCGGCGCCATGTCGGCAATGCCGCGCAAAGCCGACAGACGCTGCCCTATTTCCCGTAACTGTTCAGTCATTTCTCAACTCCTTTTTGGAAGCTTAGAAGCATGGATGCGCGGATTCACAGAGCAGCTCCGGCCGTTTTGTCTTTGTCGTTACCATGCGTCTATGCATCATGTTCTTTTTACTATCCTTTTTAACAGCGGTGAGTAAGTAGTCCAAAATCCAATAATATATTTTTCAAAGCGAAAACTCCAAACATTTTATTTTTTATCTATTATATATTATCTGCCGTTACATTAAAATCTTCAAAAAAAAGAAACTCCTGCCAGAGATTGTAAATATCGGATTCCATCGGGCTTTTAGGCTGCCTTATGGAAAAATTATTCGCTTTGGCATAAATCATATTTACCGTCGAAGAATCTTTGTTTTTTTTATTTTTTATTTTTATTCTGACCATTTCTCCGTTTTCCGCTCCGACATATTGCGCGAAAAATTTCGGTTTTTTATTTATAAAATCAATAAAATCCAAAGCTTTGTTTTCAAGATTGACGAATCTTCTGCTGGTTGTAGCCGATGTTGCCGAAGCCGCCTTTTTTGCGAGAGCGTCGGCTTCATCGTTTTTAGAATTTCCGGTATGGCTTTTAATGTGGCGCCACTCAATATGCATATTTGTTTTTCTTATAAAATCCACATAATCCTTTGAAAGACTGTTTTTAGCTTTCCATTCTCCGGTCGCAAATTTTTCTATTCCCTGATAATCGTAATTTATTCTTACTTTTGACACTTTGTTTGCCGCGCACCATTTGAATACTTCTATAACGGATTGAAGTTCCCCGCCGAACTGTCTGAACTCCACATCAAGAATTGTGCCGGCTATTCTTGTTTTGAGTTCATCGCCAAGATAAATTACGGCTGCGTAGCCGGTAACTCCGGAAATATAAGAGCCGTCGACAAAAGCCTCATAAACGCCGCTTTCGGCATCATAGGCGGCGCTCCCGTTCAGATTATTCCATACAATATCCGTAATTTTTGAAATATCTTCATTTGAGATTTGTTTTTTAATTGAATAAGTGTTTTTTGAAGGCTTATAATATATTGAAACTTTGCCAAAATTTACTCCGTTTTTGCTTATGGCAATAATGACAAGATAATCTCTGAAGCTTTCATCTCCGAAAAAAGCTTCAATGTTTGCATCTCTCAAAGCGTTTTGAAATTCAACGGCTTTGCTATGAAGTTCATTTTTATAAAGTATCATATTATTTTATTTATTATACCAATTTTACGGCGAAAAAAGTATTGACCTGAAAAATTTTTTTGTGTAGAATTATTAAAGCGCGTAAAATAT
Organism: Endomicrobiia bacterium; assembly: GCA_009776745.1. Classification (GTDB taxonomy): domain Bacteria; phylum Elusimicrobiota; class Endomicrobiia; order Endomicrobiales; family Endomicrobiaceae; genus Endomicrobium_B. Next base: position 15,175 of record WRNH01000053.1, read on the forward strand.
AAGGAGACCTTTATGCCAACAAATGTTTTCGACATTAAAGAAGTATTCACCGCAGCATGGGAAGGGTTTACGAAAAACGCAGTTTTGCTTATTGTTTTGCCTTTGGCGCTTGTGATCGCGTCAATATTGGTTTACGCAATATCAATGGTGTTTATGATTATTCCTTTCCTGTTCCTTTTGGTAACTCCCGTGGTCGCCGTCATTGAAATTGCTTTGAGCGCTTATGTCTTTTTTTGCATGATAAAAGTTTCTCTTGCAGTTTTAAAAGGCGAAACTCCGTCATGGGATATATTGAAAACAGATCCCGCTTCATTTATAAGATTTGCGGCGGTTTTACTTATTGTAGGAGTTGCAACCGCAATAGTTTCAACCGTAATAACATTTATTTTCCCTGCTATTCTGGGGGCAAATTTGGTGTCGCTTTTTATTGTGATGCTTTTAACGATTGCGATCACGGTGGGAGCATTAACATTTTTCTTTCCGGCGCAATTTATAATTGTCGATAAGAAAGACATTTCAATAATAGATTCAATTAAAAATTCATGGAATATGACTTTCCCCAGAGCGGCGCAATGCCTCATTTTTATTCTGATTTGTTTTGTGATAAATTTTATAGGCTCTATACCTCTCGGGCTTGGATTAATCGTAACTATGCCTGTAACGTTTATAGCCGCCGCGATTGTATACAAAAAACTTGACGCGGCTCCTTCGGAAACGCCATCGGCTCCCGAGGTAATTTAACCGCAGAGACAACAGACTTTAGTGAAATTTCAAAAAAAGAGAAAAGGCTGAAAATGCTTTTTCTCTTTTTTTTATTTGACTGCAAGAGAGTTATTGTGTAGAATAACGGCAGAAGTTTAGAAATTTAGCAACAACGAAAACAAAAGCCTTTGCCGAACTTCTAAGCTTCCAAACTTCAAAATTTCTAATTTAAAGGAGATATTATTATGTCCACAAAAGTTTTTGGCATTCAGGAAGTATTGAAAGAGGGTTGGGAAAATTTTAAAAAAGCGCCCTTTTTGCTCATAGGACTGCTGTTGATTTCTCTTGTCGCGACAGTAGTAATCAACGTTGTATTTGGTTCGCTTCCGGGGTTTGCAACATCTTTGTTAAACGCCTTAATAACTTCTTATTTCATGCTGTCTACCATTAGAGCATCGGTTATGCTCAGTAAAGGCGAAACGCCCGATTGGAGCGTTTTAAAAAATGATATAAATTCTTATTTGAGATTTTTCGTAGCTACGCTGCTTCTTTCGGTAGTTTTCATTATCGCAAGCATACTGTTTATTATTCCGTTGTTTTTTGCGATGGCAATTTTCTTTATGGTGCCTTACATAATCGTCGACAGAAAAGATATATCCGTATTAGGAGCTTTCACCAAAAGCTGGCAAATAGCAACGCCTCAATTTCTTTCATGCCTTATTTTCATAATAGCCATATTCGTTTTGTCATTCATAGGTTTAATACCGCTGGGGCTGGGATTATTGGTCGTTGTTCCTTTGATTTATACGACAGGCTCTATTATTTACAAAAAACTTGATGCCGCCGCAAATTCAATTAACGATTAAGGGCATCTCTAAAAACCCTGTCACACCATGTCATTCCCGTGAAAACGGGAATCCATGTTTGCCATAGTCGTCGAGAAAAAAGCAACGTTGATTCCCGATAGAGACACTCGGGACAAACATGGGTTTTTAGAGAAGCCCTTAATAATTAACGACAAATGCAAACAAAAAATCCCGCTTTTTATAAAAGCGGGATTTTTTGTGCCGTTTTTCTCCGTGTATCCTTAATTTCCTCAAAAATCATAGCAGCGCATGTACGTAATAATATGTGTCCACATACCCTATGGTGTGTGGATGTTTTTCATATGAACATTTCAAAACTTTAGATCGATGGGGACTTGGATCTGAAGCAGAGAGTTACATGTTTGACAACGCCTTTAAGCTTCTTTTTCGGGAACAAATTTGCCGAACCCCGCAAAAAGCCTTATTTTTCAAGCATTTTTGCGTCAAAAGAAGCCTTGGGTAATGCAGTGCGTCTCCGAGGTGAGTTGAACACCTAACCTACTGCTTAGAAGGCAGTTGCTCTATCCAGTTGAGCTACGGAGACATTCAAGGTTTAGAATTATAACAAAATTGCAATTTTCAGTCAATATATTTAAACCCAAGGCGAATTCAAGTTGCTAATGCAACAGTAGAATTAAAAACCTCCTGAGGTGTTAAATAATCCAAACATTTTCTGGGTCTGTTATTAAGCCAAGTTTCTAC
>WRNH01000054.1 GCA_009776745.1 Endomicrobiia bacterium
GCGCCAGAAAGCGCGTTCCCGCCGAAATATACGGACATTAAGTAATTATTTTTTTTTGATTCAAGAAGAGTGTCTTCGAGAACGGTTCCCGGCGTTATAACGCGCGTTACCCCTCTTTTAACTATTCCTTTGGAGGCTCCGGCTTCTTCAAGCTGTTCGCATATCGCGGCTTTAAAACCTTTGTTTATAAGTTTTCTTATGTATGAGTTTACGGAATGATACGGCACTCCGCACATGGGCGTGCCGGCGCGATTGGTAAGAACGACATCCATCGCCGGAGCGGCTTTTATGGCGTCATCGCCGAACATTTCATAAAAATCTCCTAAACGGAAAAAAAGTATCATTCCAGAATATTTGGCTTTTATTTCCCAGTACTGCGCCATTAAAGGAGTTATTTTTTCTTTGTTTTCAGAAGTTGAAGACGTTTTAATTGTTCCGCTCCTTTATAAAAATTGTAAGTTATTATAATTGCCCTGACGTGTTTTTTTGTTTCTTTAAAAGGTATTTTAGATATTTTTACCGCGATTTCAGGCGTTTGCTCGCGCCATTTATCAACATTTCCTATTCCGGCATTATATGCCGCAAGCGCAAGAATAAGATTATAATTGTAATATTCCAAAAGTTTTGCCAGATAATACGCGCCGAACATGATATTTATTTCAGGATCAGAGAGCCTTTCTTCGCTGTAATCCGAATAAAAGACCTGTTCGGAAATTTCCAGAGCGGTTTTAGGCATGATCTGCATAAGCCCTACCGCGCCTTTAGCGGAAACGGCATTGGGATTCATGTTCGATTCTCTTTTCATGACGGCTTCAATAAGAAGCGGATCAATGTTGAAAAAGACGGAAGCCGTAAGTATTTCGTCGCCGTATTGTCCTCTTTTAAACATTCCTATGCGGTTTAACGCGTACAAAAAAACAGATATCACTAACAGCAGCGTCAAAAGCATTGAGATGATTCTTGTTTTGTTTGTTCGTTTTTTCATATGATATCGCCGAATAATGAATTTATTTTCGCTTCTTTTATCAAAACGTTTATATTTTTGCCTAAATGTTCTTCACCGCCGCCGACAAATACTTTTCTGCCGCTTCTTGTTCTGGCTTCAAGAACGCCGTTTTCATATTTTTCCGTCAGTACTTCCTGAACCGTGCCGACGCTCTGCGAGACTATTTCGATCGATATCCTGTTTGATTCTTCAAGAATTGCGGCGTGGCGCCTTTTCTTTTCTTCAAGAGGAACGTCATCGCGCATCGCGGCCGCTTTTGTGTCCGGACGCGGAGAATAACGGAAAACGTACAGCCCTCCGAAGCGGATATCTCTGACCGCTTTCAGCGAAGCCTGAAAATCTTCTTCGGTTTCACCCGGAAAACCCGCGATAATGTCCGTCGTGATATTTATGTCGGGGATTTTAGTTCTGAGTTTTTTAACCAGACCGAGATAATGTTCATATGTGTATTTTCTGTTCATTGCTTTTAAAATATTGTTTGAAGCCGACTGTATGGGCAAATGAATGTGCGAACATACTTTTGTCTCCTCCGCCATAATATTTATCAAATCGTCATTTAAGTCTTTAGGATGATTTGTCATAAATCTTATTCTTTCAATGCCGTCTATCAACGACACTTTTTTTATCAAAGAAGCAAAGTCTGCGTCTTCAAACCTGTAAGAATTTACGTTTTGTCCCAAAAGCATTATCTCTTTCGCGCCGTTTTCAGCCATGATTTCACATTCTCTGACGATGTTTTTGTAATCAAGACTTATTTCTTTTCCTCTTACATACGGGACCACGCAGTAAGAGCAGTAATTGTCGCACCCGCGCATAATCGTCACGTATCTGACGATATGTGACAGAGTGGAGTTTGGAGGGTGGAGGGTGGAGTTAACGGCAAAAGACGGATTCTTCGCTTCGCTCAGAATAACAGGCATAGCGTCATTGCGAGAAAGGACAAAGTCCTGACGCGGCAATCCGGAGCCGTTGACTCCACTCTCCAAATTACACACTCCACACTGCATTATAAGCTGCGCGGCATTATCTATATCTTTTGCGCCGATAATCAAATCTACGCTGTGGAAGCGTTTGCTGATTTTAGCGCCGAGCCTTTGCGCCATACAGCCTATAACTACGATTTTTATGCCGGGATTTTTTTCTTTTTTAAACTCTTCGGCGCGTCCCAAAAACGAAAAAGCTTTTTGTTCGGCCTGCGCGCGCACGGCGCAAGTATTAAGTATAACGACATCGGCCCCAGCCAAAGAATTTACCCTTGAAAATCCATATGACGAAAGAGCGGAATCCAGTGTGTCGGAATCACAAACATTCATCTGACATCCGATAGTTTCTATTAAATAATTCATATTTAAAAATTATATCAATTTTGGAGATATTTTTGTACACGTCGAATATCAAAATACACGGCAAACGCATGAAAAACCCGCTTACTGTAGAAGCAGTTCTCCCTCTCCCTAATCAGGGAAAGGGCGGGGTGAGGGCGGTCTCGACGAGACATTTTTTTCATGCGTTTGCCGTGTATCAAAATATGTACAAATAAAGCAAGCGCCTCAGGTATTTTTATAGTACCTGAGGCGCTTCTAATGGGGTGTGCACACCCTGAAACCATTTACCAGTCCAGATAGTATCTGAACCCTAATACCGACATCCAGTCGCTATAAGTGGAAACAAAATTCCAATCCTTCTGGATATTTGCTTCAATGCCCATCTCCGCCGATATTGAAAGATTATGAACTAAAAAATATTCTATCCCGCAGCCTAAACCCGGGACAAAAACCGTCGAAGAATCTCCGTCTTCCGGGTTGGCGTATCCGACGGTAAGTCCTCCGAAAGCGTAAAAATTAAAATCATTATATTTTTTCAAAATATACAATGCCCTGCCGCCTGCCGCAAGTTCGTCGTCTCCGTCGCCTGCCCTAAAACCAAAACTTCCTTCCAAAGAGAGAAGATCGCTTAAAGCTACCCTAAACGCAAGCGCGTCATGTATATAACCTATCGCCACAAATCCGCCGTTTTCGCTTTTAACCGCGTCTGAATTTGACTGCGCAAAAACTGACGCTGAAAAAAGAACAGCGCAAACTAAAGCCGCAAAAATTTTTTTCATATTTCCCTCCGTTTAGTTTAAAGACAATTACGAATTACGGGGACTTTGGAACAAAGTTCCTTTGTCCCAATTACGAATTACGGATAAAAGACAATAACGATAATGCAGCTTTGCGGCGAAACTCAGAAGTTCGGAAGCTTGGCTAAAGGCTTTGCCGTTACTGAGCTTCCGAGCTCGTTACATTCGTAATTGGGTTTCTCTAAAAACCTGTCTAAAGTGGTGTCATTCCCGTGAAAACGGGAATCCATTTTTGTCATTATCGTCGGACATATTTAAAAGCAGCATGGATACCCGTTTTCACGGGTATGACAAAATTGGGGTTTTAGAGAGACCCAATTACGAATAAACTGCAAAAGCCCTTCGTAATTACCGTTTTAATTGAGTCCCAGTAAAATTTTTTCTGCGCGTTCCGCTTCTTCCGTCGCTGGGAATTTAGCAAGGATTTCAGTATAAACTCTTTCGGCGTCATCAGGAGAATTCACGGCTTGGTAGTATCTTGCAAGATTGAAATATACGTCTCTTATAAGGAAATTGTCCTGATATTTTGTTATAAACTCGTTTGATGAAAGAATTGCATTCCGGTAATCTTTCTGCTGGTCATAAAGATATATTATTCTCGACATAGCCAAAGGCCTTATGAGTTCGGGATTGCCTTTTGCTTCCGTTTCCTTTAAAAGCGATAATGCCTTGTCATAATCTTTATCCTCCATGAGCAAATCGGCTTTTAAAAGCCTTGCCTGATAAGAAGCCGGAGTATTGCCGGAATAGGCAATTGAATGGTTTATATGATTAACGGCGTCATCTTTATTGCCGTACATCATAGACATATACGCCGCGGAAAGCCTGTCGGACGCGCTTTCGTTTAGTGTCTGCATGCGCGCAAAAATAAAAATGCCTAAAATTGCAATTCCCGCAATAAAACCTATAACAGTAAAAAATCTTGTTCTGTTTTCCCTGATCTGTTTAGTCAAAAAATCTGAAATTCTGTCAAGCATGGATTTTTTGTGTGTTGACGCGCTGCGCATTTAAAATTCTCCTTTTAGAAGCTCGGATACATGGATGGATACATAAAGCGGCTGCGGCCGTTTTGTCTTTGCCGCTGCCATGCGTCTATGCCTCATGTTCTTTTTATTATAAGTGTTTTTTAACTATTTATTAACGTTTGGGTGTCTCTAAAACCCCACTTTTGTCATTGCGGGCTTGACCCGCAATCTATGCTTTACGACGAGATTGCGGCTCGGAGGCCGCAATGACGACACTGAAAATACAGATTTTTAGAGAAATCCGTTTATTATTTCTCTCGCATTTTTTTGCATTATTTCATAATAATCCGGCGGAAGACCGGCTTGCGCCAGAGTTTTTGCTATCAGCTCAGCCGTAAGAAGATTTTCCGGAATATGAGTATCGGTGTTTAAAACAAGTTTTGCTCCGGCCGCAAGCCCTATGGAAGCGACTTCCCTGTTTGCGGCATTGTGCCCTTTGCGCGTTGTTATCTCGAGTTTCACATTATTTTTTGCGGCGGTTTCTGCTTCTTTTTTCGTTATATGCCCGGGATGGGCAAGAATATCTATTCCTGCTTCAACCGCATAAATGTTTGTTTCGGGAGGAACCGTTTCAGCCGTAGTCTCGCCGTGCGCGACTATCACTTTAGCGCCGAGTTTTCTGCATTCTGCGGCAGCCTCTTTAATCAGTTTCGGAGGAACATAAGTTATTTCAACTCCGGGTAAAACCAAAAGATCGTAATTTTCGGAAAGCATTTTTGACACTTTCACGATCCTCGGTATAATAAAATCAATGTTTGAGAAATCAACATGGTCAGTAAGAGCCATCGCCGCGTAACCGTTAAACTTCGCCCTGTACGCAATCTCCGAAGGAAGCAAAACGCCGTCGGAAAATAAAGTATGCATGTGTAAATCTATCATCAATACCGCCTCTTAAATAATCAAGCAAATATTATACCAAGATATTTATTGCCAGTCAATTTTTTAACCCGCGCAGCCGCGGCAAAACGCATGAAAAAAATATCTCGACGACAACGCCCTCACCCCGCCCTCTCCCTGAACAAGGGAGAGGGAGAACGGCTTCGACGGAGAGAGGTTTACGGGTACCTCTAAAAACACATGTTTGTCCCGAGTGTCTCTATCGGAAATCCACGTTGCTTTTTTCTCGAAGGCTATGGCAAACATGGATTCCCGTTTTCACGGGAATGACATGGTGTAGACAGAGTTTTTAGAGATGCCCTTGTGTTTTAGCTTTCATGCGTTTGTCGTGTCCGCGTAACATCCGCTTAAGATTTCTTTTTGCATTTTTGTTATTTTTTGCTAGAATCTAAAAGTAATAAAAATCGGGAGGTATCATGAGGAAAGACAAAGGTTTTACGCTCATTGAAGTGATCGTTGTTATAGTTATCGTCGGAATATTGGCTATGATATCCGTACCTCTTTACAGGAAACACGTGCTGCGTTCGGTAGCTGCGGAAGGAAGAAATTTAGTCTATGAAGTCGCAGATGCCCAAGAGATTTATAGAATGAGAAACCAGGACTGGTATATGGAAGACAACGGCAGAGAGATAGGGATCGTCGAGGAATTAGGTCTTGATGCAAGGAAAAACCGGTATTTTAAAACGTTTACTTATAATATGCCCGCAGCTTTCAGCTCCGGCACCGCCGGCGAAACTTTTACCGTGCGTACCACGGGCGCATCCGGCACGAACGGTGAAGGAATAACCGTTACCCTGAAGTGGTCGGCAAATTCTCCGTCCGTCGTGACCGTAGTAGATGCCAACGGAAATACGCTATAGCAGAGCGCGTGAAAACACGCTGCGGATCCGGTAAATAATTTTGAGGCAAAACCGGCTGTTTTGTTTTTTTCATGTTTATTAAATTTTTTTCACAAAATATTTACATATTGACAATACAAAAAAAGCGGTTATATTTATTGTAAGCTCAACAAACCATTTTGATTAACAGAGGGCAAAGTGAATATTATTATTGACAAACGCGGCGTAAGTATGGTCGAATTAATGGTGGTTATGGTTATAGCGCTGATCGCTATGGGGCTGTTTGCGATGAACAGAGATTCACAGCTTGAAATGGCTTACAAAGAAGAAGCCAGAGTTCTTATAAATCATATCGCGGAAAAGGAAAAGATTTTTTACGCTTCAAACTTTTTTTATTATCGGGTTCCGGAGCCTTCCGAATCAATTGAAGATATGGGCGTACATCTTGGAAGAAATGACTATTTCGGAAAGGTATCGGTTGACGTAAGCACAAGTACTCCTTATACGGAATTTAATCCTCTGGTAACAATAACTTTGTACGGCAAAAATAAAATGAACGGTAAAACCGTAGTCGGCAAATATGATTTTCAAAACGACGTATTAGATATAAAATAATGATTCTAAGGGATATGCGATGAGAAAAAACAATAGAGGCGTAACAATGGCTGAAGTGGCGGTTGCAACGCTCATAGCGACTATAGCTATGGTCAGCGGCATAGCTTTTTTTGTAAAAGCTTTTTCTGCCAATTACCGCGTTTCGGATTTTGTTCTTGCCCAGGATAAATCTTCTTCCATGGCTGAAGAAATGCAAATTTTTGTAATGTCTTCTGCAGTAGGCACAGCGCTTCCGCAAAGTTTTCCGGGCAATATTATAGACTGGAGAATTGAGAGAGTCGAAAACGGATGGATCGTTCATATTTCGGCTATTGCTGACAGGACAGAATCTCTTCCTCAAAGCACAAGCAGCACCAATCCGGGCGTGGGTTTTACGAAGCGGACTCCGGGTCTGGTGCAGATATTTTGTTTCAGTATGTGGCCTGTAAGCGAAGCCACCGCTTTTGGCATATATAACGGCGGGTATCAGAGTATGTGGAATCTTGACCAAGGCGGAACAGGCACCGGTAGTAGCTGTATGAACATTTTTAGAGGATTGAATTCCCGAAATAACATGACTGCGATACGTTTAAAAACAGCATATGCGAGGTTTGCTTATGAAACGAGATAGGGGCTTTTCTTTATTTGAAGTCTTGATTGCTTTGATGCTTACCGGCATGCTTGTAAGCGTGATAGGCGCTATGCTTGTCTTTGGATATACCCAGCTTGGAAGAATTATAGAGATCAATAAAGGTTCTGCGGACATTATGGTGTTTAGATCCCATATAGAATCAAGACTGCAGAAAATAACTAACCAAGGATTCATAATCGAAGATATGGTGCATACTGCCGACGCCAAATTTATTGAATGGTGGCAATATAATTCAAATACAACTATTCCAATATTACAGAACGGTCTTCCCAATTTATACGCCGTTACGCCTAAAGCAAAGAGCGACTGGACAGGCTTAGTCGGACGGCGCGTAGTTTTTAATTCCATTGACCCCCGCACCGGCGATGTAATAAGATGTATATATGAATATAATGATACAAGCCGTGAAGTAAGATACAAAGAATACGATGTTCCTCTTGATTCAAACGGACAGGAAAGCTCGTTAATCATCCCTCCATTGACCAGACTTCGCATCGATGCCGCGATTTTGAGAAAAATCACCGTTTTTCAAGTTGGCTGCAGCGCGCAGGGCATTCCTGGCTGGGAAATATATACAAGCCAGACTGCTGCTGCCAACATGACAACAGCCGAAGTGGCAAAAGACGCGTATATAAGAGTTTTTGTGCGTACTGAAAATGAAGATCTGCGTTACAGAACAAACAAGTCTTTTATTTCAAGATCCGCAAGGAGAGAATCTAGTTTTTGGACGCCTACAAGTGCGAATAAAGGAACAACATACGAACTTGACCCGACGCTTGTCGAGTTTCTCAGCGAGTAAATATTGACCGGTAATTGGGTTTCTCTAAAAACCTGTCTAAAGTGGTGTCATTCCCGTGAAAACGGGAATCCATTTTTGTCGTTACCGTCGGACACATTTAAAAGCAACATGGATACCCGTTTTCACGGGTATGACAAAATTGGGTTTTAGAGATACCCAATTACAAAAAAGGAAACAATATGAGTGCAAAAAAGACAAATTTATTATTTAGCGATGCCAAAGGTTCCGTTATAGTTATGGTCGTTGTTTTTATTTTGATATTCTCTATTTTGGCTTTGCTTACCATGAAAGTGGCGGTATTGCAAAATTCAAATAAGCTTAGAGAGTATAATCAGTCCAGAACTTTTTATGCCGCAGACTGCACGGTAGAACAAGCGGCATGGCTTATGTCATATATTACGCGCGGAGACGTTCTTACCCAAAACGAGTTTGACGGTTACACTGATTTTATATATCCTCCATCTTCCCTCCCCTCCCTTTCCTCCAGCGGCGGCAGCCACATTAGGCAGCCGGCAAGATTTCCTGTGGAAGCGGATACCAATGAAATAATAGGCGTGACAGGCACGCAAGTGCAGACAATTGCCACTAGGTCCAAGTCAGGGGTGTCTCTGGGCGAAGGCCAGAAAATTTTCGGAGAGCCGGATGGATCAGTCGTAAGAAGACAAATCAAGTATCAAATGGCTCCGTCTTTTTTTAATTCGTCTGTAAACGTACACTCATGGTATCCTATGGTGTCTACGGTATCTTATCGTTTTGATACGGAAGATACCCAATTGCCGGTAATTATGGTTCGCTGTCACGTTGAGCGGGAAGACATAAATCCAAATCCGTCAGGCTGGAATCGTCCAAACCCGATCGACGGCTGGATGACAGGCATCAATGGTCCCGCATCAGGAACGAACTTGTTTATTGCTTCCGCTACGTTTAACAATAAAACTTCTGTTGCATTTTTGGGCAGTGACGGCAGTATATATATATCTTGGGCTACCGGCACCGGCAGCATTTTTCACGGAGGCGGAGGCGGGCAGGTTGCCAATTTCCGAGAAGCCATCCAATTACTGTTTACTACCAATAAGACAGTATTGGTTGACAGAGTGCGATATTATGTAATAATTGCAGAAGCGGAAGCGGAAGATATAACTTCTCCTAATTATCCTTTTAGAAGCGTAGCAAGGTTTCATTTTGCGGTTGTCGAAGAAAGAGAAATGGATACATCCGGTCTGCAGGCACTGGCCAATGATACGGCAGCTTTATTAAATCCCGATGATGTAAAAGTGTTTTTTGAAGATGTCACCGGAACAATCCCAATGCTTAGCGGCTATCCGGCCAACACCATAGCAAGGGTAAAGAGTAGTATCTATGCTGGAAAGCAGCTCATAGAGTATTCACATCCAAGAATAAGCGCCGTATTTAGAAGCCGCAGATAAAACTGCAGAAAATAATAATGATAAGAGGGCAGGAAAGTAAGTCTCCTGCCCTCTTATCATTTGTTTTTTTAGATGCAGCGGCTATGCGGCCGTTTTGCATTTGCCGTTACTATGCATCTGTTCTTTTTATTCCACTTCGGTTATGTCCGATGATTTGCTTATTGTTTCTTTTGCGTCTTTCGGTATTGCCGCGGGTTTTACGTCTTCGGTAATATCGTTATCCGTTTCATCCGCATTACTATCTTCTTCGTCATGTTCTTTTTTAGATTCTTTACTCTTTAGCGCCTTTGCTTTTTTTACGGTTTTACCGTAAGGCCTTCCTTTATCCGCCCCGATTTTTACGGAAAAAAGAATTCTGTGATACCATGAAGGATCCTGTCCCGCATATCTTCCCTGTTCTTCACCGTAAAAAGCATATTCAAACTGAACAACATTTGTAACTATTCCCCCGCCGAAAGCCGGATAACCCGAATTAAATCCCGCTCTTACCACAAAAGGAGAATACTTGTATTCTGCTCCGAAATGGGTTTTTTTCCAAAATGAGTCCGTCAAAGTTTCATCATCATTTGCGAGATCAGTTATATCGGCCGCAAAAGTGAACCTTTTGTTGGTTTCAAAATACAATCCGGGCCAATAGTAAATCCTGTCCGGAAAATATGCCGCGCCGATATTCCATTCGGGGCGTATTCCGGCGGTATATGAATCTTTTGAGTTGTGCGGTTTGTCGTCGTCGGTAAACTTGCCATACCCGATTTTTGTGTAAAAAGCGTCCGAAAGCTGCATGCCTATATTCCAGTTTGGATTCAGGTGATATATCGCTCCGAAATCGATCCCGAAACCGCTGCCGAGCTGCATAGGAAAACTAAAATCTTCAAATTCCGAAACGGACAGATTTCTGTCTTCGGCTTTGCCTCTGTAAATATATTTAAAGTTTGCCCCCAAAGAAAGCTTGCCCGGAAGGCTTATTTTTTCTAAAGAATTGATCCTGTAAGAAACCGGCACGGAAAAAAGCGAGGTGACGTCCGCTAAATATGAAAGACTGGGAACAAAAAGACTGTGATTAAACTGGATCTGCGCATTGACATAACTGAAAAAGCCGGCGCCGTACGAAAAAATATTATTATCCGGCATCAAAACGGGCTTTGAAATAAACGCTATATTCGGAACCGAGACAAAAACCTTCGGGACCGTGCCCAATATATTGTTATTGATTTTATTGTTGAGTTCCGCCTGTTCCAACGCCGAAAGATCCGAAAAATTTTCCAAACCGTTTCTGTTATCGGAATAAAAATCCGCGAATTTATTGATATCGGAATTTACCGCCAGATCGACAGTAAATATCTGGAGAAGATAATCCTGTCTTTGCGTTATGCCCGCCGGATTATAGAAAAAAGCGTTTTCATCATCCGCAACGGCAGTAAAAGCCCCCCCCATACTCATCGGTCGCAGTCCTTTTATCAACGCCCTGCTGTCCTGCGCCGCATATAAATTAATACTGAACAAAAAAAACAAAGCCGATAAAACCGCTATTTTATTTTTCATTTTTCCTCTGTATTATAATAAATCTATTTTAGCGTTAAGAGTAAAAAGAACAGCCTTTATATTATCGGCAATAGCATTGCCCGTTATTTTATCCAGACATTTGATGGCTTCTTCAATTTGCGGAACAAGATTGCCCTTAAGCGAGGCTACTATCAGCGCATAGGATATCGGATCTAAGGTAATATCTATATTAACGGAATAATCGCTGTTTACGATAAAATTATCGCGTATATCACGTATAGACGGGTCGTTAATAACAAGCATGATGCCGTAGAGAAGATATGCTATTGCGGCATTAATATTTCTGTCAACCAGCCCTTCTTCCGGTTCATCTAATATTGACGGCAGCATATCCGGCTGCATAATTTCTTCCAAAGCGTTTTGAATGTTCTGGTCATTTTTCAACAGATCTATAATTTTTTGAATATCTTCCCCGTCATTGCCCGACGCAGCGGCATATATATCGGCGACTTTGCCGCCCAAAACATCCGCAATAACGGCTGAAGAATAACCGTAAATGGCATCGGTATCATTAGGTTTTTTACCTATCGCTTGCTTATAATATTTCGCGGCTTTAGAAAAATCTTTACTCTTCATTGCCGCATCTCCGTCTGACATAAGAGAAGCGTAATCCCCGCTGCCCGACTTATGCGCCCATGAAAAAAGATTCCCGTTACTGCAAGACGCAAGCAAAAAACAAAAACACAATACCACTGCGGCAAATATACTTTTATTCATTTAAACCTCCCTGCCGTATAAGGCAAGTAATTATACCATATAAATCGATGGCATATAAAATATAAAAAATGAAATGGGTCTCTCTAAAAACCTGTATTTTCAGTGTCGTCAGCCGCAATCTCTTCGTGAACTATAGATTGCGGGTCAAGCCCGCTGACAAAAGTGGGGTTTTTAGAGATGCCCTAAAATATCAACGGCAAAAAGCGCTTCTTTTTTACAAAATCCTAACCTAAAGACGCGGACGTAAGCCCGCGGAGTTTCGTTTTTTACTTTTTATATTTTATATTTTACCTGCCGTTAAAATCCGCCGGTTGTCATGAAATTTATGACTATAGGGCCGAATATTACTATAAATATTGTGGGAAATATGAAGAGTACAAGAGGTATTAACATTTTTATCGGCGCTTCCTGGGCTTTTTTCTCAGCTGCGGACGCCCTTTCTATTCTCATTTGTTCAGCAAGTCTTTTTAAAGTATCGGACATCCCGACGCCGGCATCAAGCGCCATATTTATCGTACGCACAAAAAAACCAAGCTGGTCAACGCCGCTTTTTTGCGTCATTTCGTTTAAAGCCGTTTTTTTATCGTAACCGAGCGAAATTTTTGCCAAAGCGTCTCTGAAGTCGTCGGATAAAGGCCCTTTTAAAATCATAGTAACTTTGTCTGCCGCGCTGAAAAAATCCGATCCGGCGTCCATCATGACAGACAATAGATCCGCCATATCGGGAAGCTGTTTAAATACCTTTTCTTTTCTGCTTTTGACCGCCTCTTTTACTCTTAAGAAAGGAAGAGCAAAAAATATTGCCGCGGCAAAAACTACCAGAAGAATGTCCGTGCTTACAAAACAAATACAAAACAAAATTCCGCCGGCCATTGAAAACAGGCTCATTGCAAAATATTGGTGCGGATTAAATTTTTTATAATCGCCGCCCAAAGATATAAGATCGGCCTGCAGTTTTGACATCATATTATCAAATTTTTTATATTTGATTTTTGAAAGCACAAACCCGACTCCGTCGGCCCAGCGCAAAATAACGGGCATTATAAAACTTTTGCTTTTCTTTTTCTCTACGGCATTATGCACTTTGCCTTCGGTTTCCATTGTGCTTACGCTTTTAAGAAAAGTATCAACGGCAAAAAATACGGCAATTAAAAGCGACACGCAAAACAATAATAAAAACATTTTAACTCCTGATCTGTTTGGCTGACATGCCTATCTTCACTATGCAGTCGGCGTGTCAGCGTGACGGAGCAATTTACCGCAAACTGCGCGGTCGATCCCTCCCTCAGACACTCAACTCTAAACTCTGCCTTTAAAAGTCTATCTCCGTCAATTTTCTAATTACAAATGAACCTATTAAAACCATTATAACCGTTATGAGCAGAAGAATATTGCCGGCAAGCGTCGTGAATAAAGATCTCATCATATCTGGTTCAATCGTATACATCATTAAAATAACCAAAAAAGGCATAACGCTCACGACATTTCCCGACATTCTTCCCTGCGCGGTCAAAGCCGTAACTTTTGACTGAATGGCTATTCTTTGCGAGGTCGCGGCAATTATCCTGTCAAAAATCCCGGCAAGACTTGCTCCGGAATCTTTTGATATCCGTATAGTGTCTATCATAAGCTTAAATTCTTTGCTCGGCGCATTTTCAGAAATGTCGATCAGCACCTTATCAAAACTTACGCCCAAAGCGAGATTCTCCGACATTTTGTCAAATTCAATTTTTATGGGATCTTTCAATTCGCCTGCTGCAGTTCCTACCGCCTGAGCCAAAGACTGCCCTGACTGAACCGCGTTTTTGACGATAGTGAGAGCTTCAATAACCTGTTTATCTATCAAAGCGGACAATTCCCTAGCTTTTTTATTTTTAACGTACCAGTCAAAATAAACGTAAATTATGCAGGCTATCAGCGCAAAAACTATATTTTGCAGTATTAGCGCCGTAAGCATAAAAATAATTACCGAGATGAAGATCCTTTTTCTTAAAGCCGTCATCTCTTTAAACTTTTGGTTAAAATTTTTATTCCGGTTTTTGTCTTTTTTGCTGTTTTTGATCCCTAATATGACGGAAAAAATCAGCAAAAATACGGAAGCGCCTAAAGCCGAAACAAATAATATTTTCATCATTTAAAAATTCCCATGTCTATATTTACGCCGCTTTTTGAAGCGTTTACAATAAAATCCGGTATATATCCCGAAGGTTTAAATTCGCCCTGCTGTTTGCCGTCGACAATACCTTTAAGCTCAAAATTAAAAACATTTTTTATTTCAAGAATTTTTTCATCATCGGTTTTTTCTATAACGGATATCGAAGATATTTTTCTGGAACCGTCGGAATAACGCGTAAGCTGGACTATGACGTTTACCGCAGACGCAATCTGCGCCATTATAGACTTTTCCGGCAGATCCGCGCCCGACATCAAAACCATTGTTACAAGCCTTGAAACGGCATCATTGGCGGAGTTGGCATGAACCGTGGACATACTTCCTTCATGGCCGGTATTCATGGCCTGAAGCATGTCCAAAGATTCTCCGGAACGGCACTCGCCGACTATAATTCTGTCCGGACGCATTCTCAGAGCGTTTACGACAAGCCTTCTTATGCTGACTTCGCCCGTGCCTTCGGTAGATTTCGGGCGGCTTTCAAGCCTTACCACGTGCTGCTGCTGAAGCTGAAGTTCCGCGGAATCTTCTATGGTCACCAATCTTTCCTTATCGGGGATAAAAGACGACACTGCATTTAAAAGCGTTGTTTTTCCGGTACCGGTACCGCCGGAAATTATTATATTTCTCTTCAATAAAACGGACGTTTTTAAAAATTCCACCATCTCTTTGCTTATGCTGTTGGATTCAACCAAAGCGTCCGTTGAAAGTTTATTTTTTAAAAATTTTCTTATGGTCAGCGCCGGACCGTTTAAAGAGATCGGCCGGATTACCGCATTAACGCGCGAACCGTCTTTAAGCCTTGCGTCCACGATCGGAGAAGCCTCGTCTATATGCCTGCCTATCTGGGACACGATCCTGTCTATAACGGTTTTAAGCCGTTTTTCGTCGGGAAATACAACTCCGCTCAAAGTAAGCTTTCCGGCTTTTTCTATATAAATGCTGTCGGGGCCGTTGACCATAATTTCGGTTATGGCAGGCTCTTTTAAAAAATCTTCAAGCACTCCAAGCCCGGCCACATCGTCGCAAAGCTCTTTAAAAAGCCTTTTGGAAATATCATCGGGAAGCGTCAAACCGAACTTTTTTAATATGCCGTCTATTTTGATCCTGGCGGTTTTTTTAAGCTGTTCGGTATCGGTCTCATCCGCGGAATCTTTCATCTGGTCTACAAGTTCGCTATGAACTTTATTTCTCATCTCTTTATACGCATCTTCATTTTGAAAATACTTTTTGCCGCTTTCTTCAATATCATTTTCTCTTATTGCGCCGCCGGAGTCATACTTTTTAATTATTTCGTTTAAAGCCGCGGCAATGCTGCCGGTATCTCTGTATGAATATTTGGGAGAAAGAATCCTGTTTTGGTCTTCCGGACTGAACTCGGCGGATAAACAATTTTTAAACAGCTGTGAAGAGTTCAAAATTTTTTCGCTGTGAAATTCATAACCTATATCAAGTTTAAGAGGCAGTATTTTAGAAGCCGCCGCGCATTTTTCAGAATAAAAATCGGCGCTTAAAACCGCATTTTTTGCCGACACCGTATCGGAAGTAAACGGAAGGATCACGCATTTTGCTTTTTCTATCAATTTAAAAGCGTTTTCACCGTTATGATCCGGCAAAATCACAAAAACGTATTTATAACTGCCCGCGACGACATCCGTAAGATACAGAAGCCCTGCGGAGTCGATATCTTCAAGTTTTTTGTTTTTAAGACCGAGCGCCATATTCGCATTATTCGGAGATAAAAAACTTTTTATCATCTTCGGATTAATCCCGGCTAAAACCGGAATAATGTCTTCGGCGTATTTCATTCCGCTTTTATATACGGACCAAAAAGCTTCGGTGCCGGGAACGGAAAAATCTAAAATGATGTTTTCGTTTCCGGCATTTTTGCATACCGAAGACAATCCGTTAGCTATTAACGCTCTGTGTAAAACGCTGCTTGTATTGGAAATTAAAAGCATTTTTACCTATTTTTGCGGATTCGCGTATTTATTTATTATTTCCAAAGCCTCTTTTTGGCTTTGATTCATTGCTTTTATCATCGCCTGCCGTTCTTTTGTTGAGGCGGGATTTTGCGCCGTCGGAACAGTGTTTGAAATATCTTTTATAATATCGGATATTTTTAAAGGCTTGATATCGTAAATCTCATTGTCTCCGGCGGGGCGGATAATATATTTCAAACTGCCGATATCCGATGCAAGCATTACTGTCTGCGCCTCTTCAACGGTTACGGCCAATGTCAAAGTGCCGCCGACTCTGCCGCTGCTTTCTTCATTCTTTCTGGCAGACGCTCCGAGATAATTGTTTCCTGCGGCCAAAACAAGAATATTTTGGGCTATCATATATATTGACTGCTGCTGCTTATTGTTCGTATCGGCATAATTGATAATGCTCAAAATATCTATTCTGCTTCCGGGAGTTATAACTTGGGAACTTTCGGAATCGAAGTTTACGGCCAAAGCTTTATATCCTTCGGGTATTATGTTCGTTATTCCGGTTTCCGAGTTCATGCCGGAAACCTTTGTAGACATGATCTGTTCGCCCGCCTCAAAAGTGTTCAAAGAGATATACACGGCAGTCCCTTCTTTGGTAAACAAATTATTTACGCCGGCAAAAGCTTTAGGCTGCACAAATTCCTTAGGCACTTTCTTTTCCGTAAGCATCTCTCTTAAAATAACGGTCCCCTGAGGTATCCTTTGCGTTGCAATCACAACGCTGACCGGCTCCGCCATTGTTCTGTATTTACTTTCCAGATCGGACAAATACGTATAAGCAAAAAACACCGCAAAAATTGCGAAAATAATTGCTATTAATATTGGTTTTTTCATATTTTTTTTATCTCTTTATCTTCTATTGATAAGCCGCATCGCGTCCGGAGCCGCTTGCGTTATAGGCTGCAGAAGACTCGGCTTCGATTTGATTTCCGCCTTCATTAAATGCCTCTTTCACTTTTCCGCCAAAAGCTCTGTAACCTACAAGCACCAAACCAACCACAACCACGACAATCAAAATATACTCAACCATCCCCTGCCCTCTTGCGCTTCTTAGAAATTTAAACATGCCGCCTCCTCTTTTAAAGACAGAGTGCAGAGTGAAGACTGAAGAGCGGAAACATTGTGTTTTCACTTTTTGCGAAAACCTTATTCCGGCAAAACTCCTTATCTTCATTTTTCACTCTTAACTCTTCGCTTTTTATTTATTACTTCCAATCTTTTTTTATTCTGAAAAAAAACAAAAAACATTTTGTATACCTTTTTTTGAATTTTAAAGTTTACAAAATTTTACAATATTTATCTTTTATATTCAAGTAGTTTTAAGCGCAGGCGAATTCAAGTTGCTAATGCAACAGTAGAATTAAAAACCTCCTGAGGTGTTAAATAATCCAAACATTTTCTGGGTCTGTTATTAAGCCAAGTTTCTAC
>WRNH01000055.1 GCA_009776745.1 Endomicrobiia bacterium
CATCCTACTGGGATGATAAATTTAACGGCGGGTTTAGAAGAAAAAACTCAATTATGGAATATTTTAAAAATTTAACCGACGCGATGAATTTCTATTATATAAACCCGAATGAAACAAGTAAAAAAACAATTTCCCATCTTGGCAAAATGAAATCCGATATCGCCTGTATATCATTTTATGATTCCGTTATTATTATTGAAAAATACGTAAAACCAAAAAATCAACCTTTCAGAAATTATTTTTCCGGACAAAAAGATTTGGTAGTTCAAAAGCAGGATATGATTAATGCATCTTGCCTGAAATGCGATAAAAATACAAAATTTGAGAAATTTTTAAAATGATATCCTCGGAACAAAACAACTATTTACCGTATGCATCAAAAGAAATCAGCGTTGATGTCATATATATAGCCCGCGGCATTGATTACGGAATAAAACAAGCGGAAATATTCTTTGAAAGCTATAATAAGCATAATGCCGGAATTAAACATAATCTCATAATAGCATCTAAAGCATGGGACGGCAAAGATGACGAATATAAACAATTGCAGGCTTTAGCCGCGCTCAACAACGCGAAAATTATAGATTTACCGGACGACGGATTAGATTTTACTGCATATTACAGAGCTGCGGAAAATTCAAATGCAGATTATGTTTTTTGTTTAGCGACTGCATGCATAATATTGAAAGAGCACTGGCTTTTGGCCTTTATAAACACTGCGCGCGACAATCCCGATTTTAAATTATTAGGTTCAAGCGGTTCATGGGAAACATCGTTGACCGTGTATGCTTATATAAAATATGTCGTTTCGCAATATCTAAAAAAATTTTCAAATAAACATAAACCGGAACAGCAGTTAAAAGAAAAAAGAACGAGAAGTTTTAAAGAAAAATTATACGGACATTTTATAAATTTCCGATATATTATTTTGAGGAACATCAATCCTATTCCATTTCCGAATTACCATATTCGTTCGTCGGGGTTTTTTGTAGACAAATTATTATATATCGATTATATAAAACAAACAGGATTTCCCAAAGACAAGTTCGATACTTATGACATGGAAAGCGGAAATAAAAGTATGACAAAATTTGTTTTTAACAGAGGCTTCAATGCCGGAGTCGTCGGCGCGGATAAAAAACTGTATACGAAAGAATTTTGGGATAAAAGCAGAACGTTTAGAACGCCCGATGCATCAAATATGCTTATTAACGATAAACAGTCGATAATATACCAAAACTCCGACAACAAAACAAAAAGATTTTTGGAAAAAGCAGCATGGGGCAGACAACTATCATAATTAAGGAATTGAAATGGCATTTGAACTGTCAATATGTATACCGACTCATGACGGCAGAGTTGAAAATCTTAAAAATACGCTGGACAGCGTATTCAATGAGCTTATGCCGGACATAAAAGATAAAATTGAGATTTGCGTAAGCGACAATGCGTCAAAAGACGGTACCGAAGAGCTTGTCCATGAGTATAAAAAACGCATCCCCGGCCTCATATATTTCAGATGGAATAAAAACATGGGCGCGGACAACAATTTTCTTAAGGCGGTTGAAATATCAAAAGGAAAATATTGCCTGCTTTTGGGAAGTGACGATTTCCTTAAACCCGGCGCGCTTAAACGTATTTTGGACGAGTTGCGGCATGGACACGATATCTATACATTTAACCGTTCGAATTTTAACTCAAACATGCAGTTCGCCGGCAATCCCGCAAAATTATTGAAAAACGGCATAAAAGAAAAAGTCTTCTACTTTGAAACTAAAAAAGACATAAGCTATTATTTTGATTCTTTAAAAAGTATTAACGGAGCATTCGGATATTTATCATGTCAGGTTTTTTCAAAAAAAGCATGGGAGAGCGTCGACTTTGATAAAGATTTCATCGGTACCGCATACTCTATGGCATATATTCTTTTATCAATATTGAAAACAAACTCCTCGCTTAAATACATAAGCGATTGCCTTGTTGCTTCAATAGTAGGACAGGACAGTTGGGCAGTCAACGGAGCAAGAAAAAGGATACTCATTGATCTTAACGGCTATAAAATGCTTATGGAAAAAATTTTCGACGGATACATAGACACTAAATATTATACTAAGCACTTGCTTTCCATGAATTACGGGATAAGGCATTGCCTTTATATAATGACGACAACGGAAGATGCAAAACTTACTAAAAAAGATTTTATTGAAATCGCAGGATACAGTAAACCTTTCTTTTTCTTCATTGATATATTGAAATATCCTTATAAATTTTTAAGATTTCTTAAACACTCTATTAAGCGTACAAGCAAAAAATGGAAACAATAAAAAACCTTCTTACGGTACGGGCAGGCAAACTCCACGGAATAGCTATACTTTATGTATTCTCCGCCCGGGCAGACTATTTGATAATGTCCCAATAAAACTATAAAAATATTCAGAGAAAACTCTCAGGCACGGTAAAAATGAATAAAACAAAAAAACTAAAAATTCTGACGACAAACGTTCTGCATATCGGGGATTTTATTTTAACAACCTCGGCGCTTGCGATATTAAAGAAAACCTATCCCGATTCGGAAATCACGGTAATCGCCCCGAAATCCGTACAAAAGCTTGTTGAAAATAATCCAGTGATAGACAATGTCCATTACTGTCCTTATCCGGAATATAATTTTAAAAGTCAAATTAAACGTCTCTTTTGGATAATATTTAACTGGCCTGCACTATTTTTTAAAAGATACGATTATTGTGTTATTTTAGATTCTTCAAGGCTCTCAATAATTACCGCCAAACTATTATTCGTTAAAATTTACGGGATTGACAAAAACTTTTCAGGACTTAATATTTCTCCCGAAATACAAAAATATTATGGAATACTGCATAATATAAACAGATCGCAAATGATAATCAAATCGGCTTTTGGAATTTATAACAATGCCTTGCCCGTATCCCCAGACTATTTGCCATACGTAAAAAAAACCGAACGGCTTATTAAGGATAAAAAAAAGACAAATATCGCTTTATGCCTGCGCGGCGCCGGCGATAAAAGAGGAGCCGGCTCGGAATACGGAATTCATTCGCAATGGGCTTTGGATAATTTTATAAAAACGATAAACATTATTTCAGAAAACAGAGACGATATAGATTTTTATATCGTAGGCGTAAAAAATGACTATGAGTACGCCGAAAAAGCGGTTTTGGCGGCGGCAAAAAAAAACGTTGCTAACTTATGCGGCAAAACGTCTGTTTTGGAACTCATAGCGTTTATAAGTTCTGTCAGTCTTCTTATATCGGTTGACACGGGAACAACTCATTGCGCCGCGTTGACAAAAACTCATATAATAGTTTTGCGTCCGGACGCTGATTATATCGCTCCGGTAACTCCGAGACTTACCGAAATATCGGGAGAAAAGCTGTCGCTGGTTACGCCGGAAATTGTTTCCGGCGCCGCAAATAAGATATTAGACGGATTAGAAAATAATTCAGGAGAAATATAAAATGATTTCTTATTTTGAAGCCAGACGGGTGCCGCATCCGAAAGACACATCGTATATGCTTAATAATTATTTGAAACAGGAACTTCCGGAAAATAAAGATGCAAAAATACTCGACATCGGATGCGGATTCGGACAGTTTCTGTCAAAAATAACAAAACTCGGATATGCAAACGCATACGGGATCGACGTTGACGGCAGCGCCGTTGACTTTTGCAAAAAAAACAATTTAAAAGTGTCATTGATAGACGATTTAAAAAAGTTTATTGCGGAAAGCAAAGAAAAATATGATTTTATAATAATGTCTCATGTTATTGAACATTTGAAAAAAGATGAAATTATACCTATTTTAACGGCAATAAATATCAATCTTTTATCGGAAAACGGTAAGATAATCATTACAACGCCGAATGCCCAGGCAGTAACCGGAGCGTACTGGCATTACGAAGATTTTACGCATAATCTGATGTTTACTTCCGGCAGTTTGTATTATGTCCTGTATATGGCAGGATTTAAAAACATAAGCTTTCCGGACAAATATGCAGTATCAGACGTTAAACTGCCGTTAAAAATTATCAGGATGACCGCTTTTAAGCTTTATGAATTTTTTGACGCAATCAAAAACAAACTTTTATATAATCATTATCATACGCAAAGCGAAAAAATATTTACGTGGGAAATAAGAGTTAAAGCGGAGAAATAATTTGGTCAGCTTTTATATATCTCAATCCATTGCCGGACAATGGAATTAATGTCATAATTTACGGCATTTTTCGTGTTAACATCTCCTATTTCTTTGCGGTCTTGTTCGGCAAGCTCATAAACATATTTCATTTTTTCAAAAAGCGCTTTACTGTCGCGGACAGGAACAATGAAATCAGTATTACCGATGATTTCTCCGCATCCTCCCGCATCAGTCGCTATAACAGGAGCCCCGCAGGCCATCGCTTCAACGATAACCATGCCGAAACCTTCCCATGCAGAACTTAAAACAAAACAGTCGCAGGCATTATAATAGTCCTGCACTTTTGACTGCCCGCCAAGAAAAAGAACCGAATCGCCGAGTTTTTTTTCAGCGGCAAAATTTTTCAGCTCATCAAGAAGCTGTCCTTCTCCTGCAATCATTAAACGCACTTTTTTGCCGTATAGATTGAACATTTCGGAAAAAGCCGCTATAAGATTATGCTGGTCTTTTGCTTTTACAAGACGTCCGACATTAAGAAAAAGAAACTCGTCTGCCGAAATACCGTTCTCCTTGCGCACACGCTTACGCGCAGAAGGATCCGGAGTGAATTTTGACAGATCTATACCGTCATAAACAGCCCTGCTTTTGGTAAAGCCGAAAGCTTTTTTTTCAATAAAATGATTTACGGCAGTTTTTGAAACATTGGAATTGAAGTCTGACAAAAAGTCAGTCAGCCTATAAATCTTCATTCTTAAGCCGCTTTCTATATTATTGCTGTGTTCCGTGCAAATCAATTTCCCGAATCTGCAGAAAATGCGCAATATGCGGGCAAAAATATTTGCATGAAACATCTGCCCGTGCACTACATCAGGTCTAAAATTTCTGACAATTGAAAGAGCCTTAAAAAATCCTTTTAAAAATCCCCAGGGAGTTTTACTCATGCGCAACCCGATCGTTTTAATGCCTTCTAATCTTTCTTTGTGAATATTTTCGCCCGTGAGATAAATTATCAAAACATCGTTGCCAAGCCAAGCAGCGCGGTTCGCTATATCAACGGTAACTATTTCAGCGCCGCCTAATCCCATTCCCGTAATAATATATGCTATTCTCATTTTATTTTCCTTTAACAAATATTTTACATAAAGCTGCGGAAAATGCAAATTTTTTATTTAACAAAATGATATAATTTATCAATAAAATCAAATAAGCGGGTGTAAAATGAAAACATTTAGAAAAGAACTTGTCTTTAATACTTCGCACAGAGTTGAGTTTATAAACATAACAAGCGAAGCGCAAAACGCGGTCAATGAAAGCGGCGTAAAAAACGGATTCATACTGATTAATGCCATGCACATTACGGCATCCGTTTTTATCAATGATAATGAATCCGGACTCTTAAACGACTATAAAAAGTGGCTTGAAGAGCTTGCGCCTCATGAACCGATATCGCGCTACCAGCACAACAGAACGGGAGAAGATAACGGCGACGCGCACTTAAAAAGACAGATCATGGGCAGGGAAGTTGTCGTAGCAATAACAGACGGATTGCTTGATTTCGGTCCGTGGGAACAAATATTTTACGGCGAGTTCGACGGAATGAGAAGAAAAAGAGCGCTAATAAAAATCATAGGCGAATAGCTATCTCATGTCAAAGGTGTCAAATGGGGACGGAGGAAATGACACAATGTCATTTCCTCCGTCCCATTTGTTATTGTAATGCGGAAAAGTCTATGAATTTTGAGAATATATTTTGGACGGAGTTTAGTAGGGCTATCCTGTTTTTCTTTAGGTTTTCGTCTTCAGCCATAACCATAACTTTTTCAAAGAAAATGTCTATATGAGGTTTTATTTCCAAAGCTATTTGAAAAAGGTCGTCTATATTTAAAATACCGTTTTCAATTTCAGCATATATACTTTTATAGCTGTTTATTTCATTATATAAAAACTTTTCGGCTTCGTCGGAAAGCAGGGATTCGTTTACTTCGGATAAAATTTCAATATTTTGTTTTTTAGCCTGAGCCAAAATATTATTTATTCTTTTAAAGAGTGCGGAAATTTCGGCAAAATTGCCTTTTGTTTTTGCGGTTTTTAAAGCGTTGAGCTTAGGTAAAATACTCCCGAGATTTTTAAGACCGAAAGATCTCAAAATGCCGGAAACCGATTTTACTTCGTCAGCCGCAAAACCTTTAGCTTCGCAAAGACTTTCGATTCTTTGTATTAAAAAAGATTCCAGCCTCTGTCTGCCCTGCTCAAACTTAGGATTATTTTTAACTTTCTCGGGCATCAATGAAAAAGACTGTTCTAAAATTTTACTTAGATCCGCTTTATGAAATTTTTCAATTTCGATTATCATTCTCACTAAACCTATAGCCGCTCTTCTTAAACCGTACGGATCCGCCGAGCCCGACGGCTCAAGCCCTATGCCGAAATTTGCGGCAAGCGTATCTATTCTGTCGGCAATGGAAATAACCAAAGCGATTTGATTTTCGGGAAGAGTCCCGCCGGCGCTTATCGGATAATAATGTTCCTGTATGGAAACCGCGACTTCCGGATCTTCGCCGAGTTTTTGGGCGTAAATTTTGCCCATAACTCCCTGAAGTTCCCCGTATTCAAAAACCATTTCGCTGACCAGATCCGCTTTAGATAAAAGCACTGCCCTGTCTAAAAGTTTTTCATCGGCATTTACGCCAAACTCTTTATTTATAAAAGAGGACAAAGCTCTCACGCGTTCGATTTTTTCGTATATCGTGCCGATCTCTTTATGGAAAACAATGCCTTTTAATTTTTCTATATTTGCGTCAAGCCCTTTTTTTAAATCGTTTTTATAGAAAAATTCAGCGTCGGCAAGCCTTGCTCCTACGACTTTTTCGTAACCTTCGCGGGCGATCTCCTGATATTTTGAAATGCCGTTTTTAACGTCTATAAAATAGTTTGAAAACGTTCCGTTTTTATCGCGGACGGCAAAACATTTTTGGCTTTTTTTAATGCACACGGTAAGCGCTTCCGGCGGCAGTTCAAGATATTTTTTATCAAACTCGCACAAAACGGCAGTCGGATATTCTACAAGATAATTTATTTCTTCCACCAGAGATTCGTCTTCTATAACGCTCCCGACATTTTTGACAGCCTCATTGACGGACTTTCTTATCGCTTCTTTTCTTTCGTTTTGGTCTGCGATAACGGATTTGTTTTTCAGAGTGATAAGATAATTTTCCGGCAAATCTATTTTTATTTTGCTTTTATCCGTCGTGTGCAGTCCGATAGTCCAATTGCCGGATTGCACGTCGGCAATTTTAAACTTAATAACTTTTTTTCCGTAAAGAGCGATCATGTTTCTTACCGGCCTAGCAAATCTGAAACCGCTTTCTTCCCAGACCATGGCTTTCGGGAAAGATATGTTTTTTATTATCTCGGGGAAAATATTTAAAAGAAGTTTTTCAGTTTTTTCGCCTTTAGTTTTTTTGACAAAACAAAGACGCTCGCCTTTATCGGAATTTTTGACCGTAAGTTTTTCCGGAACCGTCCCGTTTTTTGAAGCAAAGCCTATTGCGGCCTGAGTAAAATTTCCGTTTGCGTCTTTTGCCGCCTGAACGGAAGGCCCCAAAATTTCTTCGGTTTTATCAGGACTTTGCAAGTCAAGATTTTCGACAAACAAAACAAGACGCCTGGGCGCAGCATAAGTTTTTACCGCGCCGTACTTAAGGCCTGCGTCATTAAAAAATTTAACCGCAAGCTCCTCAATCTGTTTTAAAGCCGGCTCAATATAAGACGCCGGAATTTCCTCAGCCCCTATCTCAAGCAAAGCATTGCTAATGTTTTCTGTCATTTTAATTATTTCCTTTTCTGGATTGCCGCGTCGGGACTTTTCCGGTATCCCGGGGCGCTCACATCTCGCGCCCGCGGCAGACTTGTCCTCGTTATTCCTCATCGCAATGACGGCAAAAGCAATTGCCGTTCATTCGTAATTCGTAATTTGTAATTCGTAATTGCCGTTATAACTCCACTCTCCAAACTTCACACTCCACACTGTAGTTTCAGATATCCTTCCGCCACGGCTTTTGCTATGGTTCTTACTCTTAAAACGTAAGCGACGCGTTCCGAAACCGATATCGCGCCTCTTGCCTGAAGCAGATTAAATAAATGAGAACACTTCATAACCGCGTCATAAGCCGGAAGCGGCAAGCCAGTTTCAGAAAGCCTTTTCGCTTCTTTTTCCCAGTCGTTAAAATGTCTTTTAAGCATCTCGGTATCGGCTTTTTCAAAATTGTAGCATGACCACTCTTTTTCGTCTTCAAGATGAACGTCGCCGTAAGTCACGTCATCCGTCCACTGTAAGTCATACACGTTATTTTTCTTTTGAACGTACATCGCAAGCCTTTCGGTGCCGTAAGTTATTTCTACGGAGATCGGATCAAGATTTATACCGCCCGCCTGCTGAAAATACGTAAACTGCGTAGCTTCCATACCGTCGATCCACACTTCCCATCCAAGCCCCCACGCGCCAAGCGTCGGCGATTCCCAGTCGTCTTCCACAAATCTTATGTCGTGCTTTTTCGGGTCAAGTCCTATGGCTTTTAAACTCTCAAGATAAATCTGCTGTATATCTTTCGGAGCAGGTTTCATAATGACTTGATACTGATAATAATGCTGCAGCCTGTTAGGATTTTCGCCATATCTGCCGTCGGTAGGCCTTCTTGACGGTTCGACATATGCAACATTCCATGGTTTTGGCCCCAAAGCTTTTAAAAAAGTTGCAGGATTAAAAGTCCCCGCGCCTTTTTCCAAATCATACGGCTGCCATATCAAACAGCCCTTTTTAGCCCAAAATTTATGAAGCGTCATAATAATGTCTTGAAAGTTCATGTGTTCTCCTATTAACTACAGTGTGGAATTTGGAGTTTGAAGAGTGGAATTAACGGCTTTACTTTTATTCCCCTTTTGTAAAAGGGGTGCCGCTGAAAGCGGCGGGGTATTTGCCTTTGCCAGCGACCGTTCACTCCGCCCTCCAAACTCCACGCTTCACTATTAATAATAAATTATTTTAGCAAAAAACTTATTGTAACTACAATTGGGGCTCTCAAAAAATCATAATACCGTTGTCCCGCGTCTTCACTCCAATTATTTATCTTTAACATGCTTTTGCATAAAATGATGTCTGTTGCGTTGTTTCGGAATAAAACAACAAATTATTTTACCCAAAAACCTAGGGATGCTCTTATTGGCTGCAACAGCATTAGAAAATAATTTTTTTTGTTCAGCTGTTAACTCCATATGGTCTACGGCTCTAAAAATTTTATTTTTACTGAATAACAATTGTCCTGCCAAGCAAATTTCCTGTGCGCTGCAGACATAAGTTTGCAATGGAGAATAAATATTTTTTTTCAAAGGGATGTCTGGAAAATTCAACGGTATTTTTTGTGAAATATTATTTTGCACACATGAAATTTCTTGATTATCCAGAAACAAACTATTGCCGATAACGTCCAACAATTTAGAAAGAATGCCGTTGTTTACATATTTTTTTCCGCAAACCATATCCTTTGCATTGCCAATTGATGCAATAAGCCATTTTCTATCGTAAGTATTCCAAACACTGTCATTCAGTTCAAGATTTTTACTAAACCAGTGTTCCACATATTTAAGACTGTTCGTAGAAGAAGGAAAAGATCTTTTGGCAACATTAGCAAAAGGAGCAACTTGTTTTATTTTCGTTTCGTATTTTGTGCCGGCATATACAAAATAATGCCATTTTTTATTAGCAAAAGGAAAATACAGCAAATCCGACGCGCAAGACTCAATAAGCTTGAAATGAATTGCTCCTGCCGCTCTCAATTCAGGCGCTTGTATCATTGCAAGCCTGTGTAGAAGAGGATGCATTCCAAAAGAAAAAGCCGTATTATTCAAACCAGCATGAAATTGAGGCATCCTGGCCTGCGTAAAACGCAAATCATAAGAATATAAATCTTCGTAACTTTTGAAATGGCTTTCAAGCCTGCGATGAAAAAAATTGTATGCGGCTTGCGATAAAAGCCTCTTTTCCACGGTATCTTGTATTAAAAATTCTCTGTCTTGAGAGCCCATTATTTTATTTTGATAATTATTCATTAATAATTTATGCAGTGATAAATATCCTCTAAAAAATTCCAATGCGGTTCCTGCAAGAGAGCAGCTGTATTTATTGATATTATTGATTTTTTTACGTTGCGGCCCAATCCCGTATGCAGCATTTGCCAAATCTTCGGAAAATGCACGCATCCCCGCTTGTTTGTATTGCCTTTTAAGCGCTACATCGTAAATGCGGTCTAATAAATTGTTGTCAACATTCGTAATCACAGTTTCTTTGTGTTCTAATTTTAAACCGTAATGTTTTGCTATTTGCTTGGCTATAACAACATCAGGGTGATCAGCATATCCTATGACGCTAAATTGTATATTTTTATAAATTCCTGCCTCTATTGCCAAAGCCAATGCAACACGGGAATCAAAACCCCCCGTAATATTACCGCTAACAATATTTGCTTTTGCTAAAAAATCCAGACAATCTTGGCGAGCTTTTCCAAACTGTATATCCCATTCCTGCTGATGCATTTTATAATACATGTTTTCAATTAGAGAATAAAATTGAACATTATTCTGCCTGTCAATTTGAATACCGGTGTTTTGCGGACAGGAAAAAACATTATTAAAGGAAGTTTGCAGATCATTTACCGCGCCGCCGCAAGCGATAATTTGAGCAATCGCCATAATGTTTTTGCTGTTTTTATAATTTTTCCCGTGCACGGCTTGCGCCGCTAAGCCCGGGACATTTGAAATTGCCGACAATTCCGCGCCGAACCCAACAAACAACGGTTCACAACCCAATACGTCGCGGTGAATATGAGACTGTTCTTCATCTTTCAATTCGCCGTAAATATAGCGGCCGAAAACATCAGAATGGTCTGCATTATTTCCAAGTATCGGCGACAAGTTGCGGATATCGGTTATACAATCCCCTTGAAAAATCATTCCGCCGAAAAATCTTATTGATTCACGCTTTGCGGAAATATGTTTTTCCGGCGCGCCATTTGTGCAAAATAAGACAAACCTGTCGCGCCGTTCCGAAAGCGCCCATTGCGCTGTTTCGTACTCAAAAGTCACGCCGTCAACTTTACAATTTATGAATTGCGTTAAAATGTCATCAGATAGCGGACGTTTGTCTTTTGAAACAATAATCAAAAAATCAAGCATTTTCTAAGTTTAGTCCTTTAGGGTGTGTCGACACACCCTAATATTTAATATAATAATTCACGGCATAATTAGTCGGTCTGTTTTCGTTAGCGGTTGGAACTGTTTTTGAAGCGTCGAAAGTAATAAGACCAGCTCCACTCTGTGAACCGCTTGCTGGTCTGGTATCATCAATATGTTCAAAACCAAATGACCCAGTCGGAGATGTGCCTCCATTCCAAAGCTTATGCGTTTTTCCGGAAATATTCCTTATCGCATCAGCTTGTTTGACTCCCAATCCGGCGGCAGTGATTGTAACCGTCCCGCCGGGAGTTGTTGTTACAGTATTAGAGCCTGCACCTCTTAAAAACATTCCTTGAAAATTTGGTAAATTGAAATTCGGATTTCCTGTGCCTCCATAAGTTGTTCCTATAGCGTCATATAATTCAGGATATACATCCTTGCTTACGGGATCACCATTACACCTCAAATAACCTGCAGGGAGTTTATTTCCGGCAAAGGCAATCACTGTTCCCGGAGGGACTCCGTTGTCTGCTGTTCTTGCGTGCTGGGCATAAGGCTGGGACATAATTTTTTCACGCGGCTGCATTGGTCTATCATCTATTAATAGCTGAAGATACACATTTCCTTCTTTTTGCCAATTAACGTCAGGTTTTAATGTCACGGAAAATACGCCGTCGGCGTTTGGCGTAACATAATGAATCTCATCGGCAGTATTAAGGCGTGTCCCGCCGGTAAGCGCATTATAATATCTAAACTCCAGCTTTCTCTGGGTTCCCCCGCCGAGAGGAACCGTATACCCTTTCAGCCTGCCATTATACCTTATTTCATTTGTTATTTCACAAAACCCCGCCTGTACAAACACAAACAAAAACAGCAAAATCAATGCTTTTTTCATAAAATCCCCCTTTTTAACGACAGAGTGGAGAGTGAAAAGTGGAAAGTGGAGATATTGTGTTTTTGCTTTGCGAAAACATATTATATGTTTTGCCTCTGGCAAAACTCCTTATCTTCACTCTTCACTTTTCACTCTCCACTCTGTTTTTTCTCCATAAAAAAACGCCTGCCTCATTTTAATATGAGACAAGCATTTAAAAATCGTATTTAATAAAAGACTATTAGTAGTTGTTGTTAGTAGTCTGGTCTGGTCTGGTCTGGTCTGGTCTGGTCTGGTCTGGTCTGGTCTGGTCTGGTCTGGTCTGGTCTGTATACATTTTCATTACCTTATTTACTTTCTTTAATTAATTGCTTGCAATAATTATATAATTGCGGCACATCTTCTTTAACCGTAGCCCATATTACTTCAATGTCTATTTGGTCATATCTGTAAAAGGCTCATACAAACGGAATTAAAATAATCCGTATCTTTTGTAAAAGTTTCCATATTCTTGCCGAATCTTTTCTGGGCAGAATAAATATTTTTGCAATGCTGTAATACGGCTTTTATTATAACGATATCTCTGTCAATTTTATCCATATATTTCAATAAAATCCTTTTTTATTGAATTTTTAAAATTTCTTTTTACGCCTTTTGTGGTCACAACATCAACATTTTTTCCAAAAGCTTTATTAATATCCATATAAAAATCTGACAATTGAAAAAGCGTTCTGATTTTTCCTTTCTCTATACATATATCAATATCGCTGTCTTTATCGGCTTTACCTTTTGCATAAGAACCAAATAAATATACTTTATTTACACCATGCTTTTTAGCCACAGCACCGCACATTTTTTTTATTTCATTTATGGTAAAAGGTCTCTTTCTAAAACGATTTATCATTTTTGCGTTCCTTCTAATCTAATATGAGACGATTATATAAAAAAACCGAAATTAAAACAATTGGAGCGTGTAATTTTATAGAGTTCCGATTGATTATATATTCAGTTTTCGCATAAACGCGCTTACGGCGGGACGTTTTATGTAATTTGTAAGATATGTTTCCACATAATTCCATATTTTGGCGTCGTCAAATTCGCGTATATTGTCCGCTTCGTCTCCGGAACAGTTTGAAAATTTTTTGATCCCTCTTTCAATTTCTTTATCCATAAAAGAATTATTATGTTTTATGTAATCGGTAAATCCGTATCCGGAAAGTTTTAGAAATCTTAAAACAAAAGCCGTGAGTACTTTTTGAGGAGAATTGCAGTTTCCAAGCAGCTGCAATGCCCTTACAATAAGATCATATTTTTCCGTATTTCCCATATTAAAAGGCGTAAATTTATCGCTTATTTCAGCGGCATATAAAGCGTAAATATTTTTTTTGAAATCCGTTTTTACGGCGGTATTATTATTTATTATGTTCGCGCCGGTTATTTTGGGACGCATTGAAGGATGGCTTTGAAAAACCATAAACTCGCTTTCCGTAAGAGGTTCCGTTGCAGCGGCAAGCTTTGCCGCGATTTTTTTTGCGCTCGGCACGACAGCCTGAATTTTCCCCCATTCGTAAGAGTAAACGTTTATAAGTTTATCTGCTTCCGAGTAAATACTGCTATTTAACACGAGTCCTTTTATTGTATAGTACAATTTTAACTCCAAATAATAGGCACTAGGTACGACAAAGACAAAAGGTAAAGTAAAATTTGTTTTTTGTTATTGTTGTTATTTTTTCTCTGTTGTCTCTTATTTCTTTCTGCTGCGCGGCGTGTCAGTAGGACGGAGCAATTTACACCAACAGCCGTGTCAATTCCTCCGTCCCCCAGACACTTATCTTTTATCTATTCTCTGCCCCGTCCGCGGAGTTTATCCTCGAAATTTGCAATCGGGGGCATAAATAAAGGACAATAAAATTCGTAATTGCCTTTGTTATCTATTCTCTATTATCTATTCTCTGTCGTAAAATGATTCTGTTCACTTTTTTCTCGTCGGCGTCCTGGATCTCTATTTCGAAATTTTCCCATTTTGTTTTTTCGCCGTTTTTGGGGATGCGTCCGAAAATTTCCAAAACCCATCCGTTTACCGTAGTATAATCTTCGTCGGGGATATTAAGTTTTAGTTTATCGTTCAAATCGGATATTGCTTCGGATGCCTGAATCAGATATGAGCCGTCGCGCAAAGTAACGACGGTTTTTTCGTTCATGTCTGATCCATCGTACTCGTCCCAAACCTCGCCGACGATTTCTTCTATGAAATCTTCGATCGAAACGATGCCGATCGTCGAGCCGAACTCGTCGACGACTATCGCTATATGATGGTGGCCGGTTTTGAACTCCTTTAATATCCTGCTGACTTTGGCGTTCTCGGGCACATAATGCACTGGTCTTATCAAATCTTCTATCGCGATAATATCGGAACTTCTCCACGCTACGGCCAAATCTTTGCTGTAGATGATGCCTGTTATATTGTTCAAACTTTCTTTATAAACCGGAACGCGCGAAAATTCGGTATCGATTATCTGTTTTATGATCGCTTCCTTGCCGTCCGCGATATTGACCGCAAAAATCTCGGATCTCGGCACCATGACCTGCGATACCCTTCTGTCCGAAAAATCCATTATATTGCTGACGAGCTCCCTTGAATCGTCCGGCAGCGGGGAAGTATTTTCGTTTGAAAGAAGAAAATCTATTTCGTCGGCTTTAACGTGCTGAGTCTCCTTTTTTTTGAAAAAAGTCTTTAAAATGCGGTTTGCTATTGCGGAAAGAAACGTATTTAGAAATTTTAAAAGTCTGCTTATCTTTACTACCGGAGGAAGAACCGCAAGCCCGACTTTTTCGGCATTATATCTGGCGAAAGTTTTCGGGAATATATTGCCTGCTACCAAAGCAATTATTATTGAGACCGCCGGAAAAATGAAAACCAAAAATTTGCTTTGCAGGCCGAATACTTCCGAAATATCCAAAGCTAAAGACGAAGCCGTAACTCCCATGCCTACCAGAGAAAGATTCATCCCTATCATCATAGTCGTCATTACTTCGTCGGAATGAGTTTCCCAAAAAGTTATATAAGAATAATTTTTGACGCGTTTTTCTTTTGCCCTCCTGAAATATGTGTTCGAAAGGCTTGTAATTGCCGTCTCGGCGCCGTTGAAAAAGCCCAATACGGACAAAAGAAAAACAAACAAAATGATTTTTAAAATTATAATAGTTATCATTCTTCAAACTCGTATTCGTCGAGAATTTCGCCTACCACTTCTTCGATAATGTCTTCCAGCGTTACCATTCCGGTTATATTATCGTTAATGTCTTTCACGAAAGCCATATGCGTTTTTCCGCTTTGGAATTCTTTAAGCAGATCATTTATTTTTTTAGCCTCGCTTACAAAATACGGAGGCTTAACGAGAGAACGCACAAAATGTCCTTTGTTTTCCTGCCATGCCCAGAGAATATCCTTTATGTGTATGTATCCGATTATATTGTCTTTTTTGCCGGTATATACCGGAATGCGGCTTCTTGAAGTTTCAACGGCCAAATCAAGAAACTCTTCTTCGTCAAGAGTAATGTCGACCGAATCTATTTCGTTAAAAGGAGTCATTATTCTTTTCACCGATAAATCGCCGAATTTTAACGTGCGCTCCAGCATACTGCTGGTATCTTTATCTATCGCTCCGGTATGGTCTCCATCGGAAAGAAGGCTTTCCACTTCTTCCCTGCTAAGTTCGGACGAAAATATTTCGGACGTTTTAGGAGACAAAAATTCGGTAAGTTTTATGACCGGATACAAAAAAGGTTTCATTATTTTTTTGATTTTATCCAGTATCGGCACGGAAAATACCGTTACTTTTTCAGAATTTGCCCTTGCGTATAATTTCGGAGAAATTTCTCCTGCGACAAGAACCGTAAAAGACGTAAGCGCCCACGCGACAAGCTCCATGGCGTGCCTGTTGAACATATTAAAAACTTCCGTCATAACGTAAGCCGACAGAAAGCTTATAAGCATGTCTGCAATAACGCTTGCCGTAAGTATAACGGTAAGAAGATAATAAGGAGACTCAAGCCAGTCGGCCAATGTGCCGGAAAGTTTGGGATTTTGCGCTATAAGTTTTTTTACTCTGTATTTAGACAGGCTGGTGATCCCGATTTCCGCGGCGGAGATCCACGCGGTGATCATGAGAAAAAGCAGGAGAATGATAAAAGCTATGAAAATAAGCATTTAAAAATTTTGTCCTGTTTGGAAAACATTTTTGCTTTATTTTCAGGATCGTAATCCGTATATCCGCAAAGATGAAGCGTTCCGTGGATGACAAGATACGCAAGCTCCTGCTCCCAGGTATTTCCGTATCTTTTCGCCTGTTTTTTTGAACGCCCTTCGGATATATAAATATCCCCGATAAACGTTTCCGGCTCTACAAGAAAAGATATAACATCGGTGATCCTGCGCGTTTTTCTGTATTTTGCGTTAAGCTTTTTTATCTCCGCATCGCTTACCATTATAAAGTTAATACAATACTTTTTTATTTTCTCGAATCTCAAAACGCACAGCGCCGCCTTTTTCAAAAGCGGCACGCAGGATTTGGGAAATGTGACAAAATTTATATTTCTCATTTTAGTTAAAGCTT
The DNA here is from genome assembly GCA_009776745.1 of Endomicrobiia bacterium. Lineage (GTDB taxonomy): Bacteria > Elusimicrobiota > Endomicrobiia > Endomicrobiales > Endomicrobiaceae > Endomicrobium_B. The sequence continues at coordinate 16,893 of WRNH01000055.1, forward strand.
TTTTGTTACCTGTTTTACCTTTTACCTATTATCTGTCTCTTTGTATTCGACCCTAGCGTGGTATATCCCTATAACTGACGCAATTATACTGTCGCCTATG
>WRNH01000056.1 GCA_009776745.1 Endomicrobiia bacterium
GCGTGTTTGAGAATGCTTGGCTTGTAATAAATATTATTGATACTAAAATTGCTGTAAGTTTTTTCATTTTATATTGTTGCCCTTCTTAATTTTTCTTATCGGAAAATCTGGTCAGTTGCTACATCCCCACTATCTCAAGTGGGTTGATGACCATTCATTTATCTAGCATGGAATATAATACAGTCCATTCTCCTGTTTCTAAATTAAGAGACAAACAAAACATATCCTTGTCATGTTTATCTGCGGGGCCATTGCATATTATTTTTATTTCTTTATCGCTTTGCGGCAAGTCAAAAAATCTGTTAATGGTATAGTTTGTCGGTAAAAAAAATTCTCTTTCCTTCTTTCCGTGAATTGAATACTGCTCTATTTTTTTATAAGTATCATCAATAATAAAAATATTTATTCCATTGGTTCTAACGTCCTTTGCGCTCGTGGTTGTCAATAAAATTTCTTGATTATTCTCATCAAGTATTTTGACAGTAACATTAAAACTATCTGTATACTTGTACTTGACAGAAACAATAAAAATACCGTTAAGTGCAAGATACGTAAATGTTCTATTAGTAATACTTTTCACACAAGACTCTATAAATATATATTTTTTTTCAACAGATGCATCAAATATATCTTCAACATAATATTCATATTGCATTTTATTGTATTTCCAAGTTACTTTATTTTTATCATAGCTCAAATTCGCTTGCATTTACATCTCCTATTTTAGATTTCTTAAACTTTCAGGTACTTCTTCAATAAAATTAATCCTCTGTTCTGGTAGAATACCTTTTGGAAATAACAATTCGTATTGTGTCATATTAGGGTTGCCAGGCAAAAACTTATTTGCCGGCAAATCAATTTGTGATCCAATTGGACCATACAATGCTTCTAATATAACATTTTCTTTTGGTCTATAAGTCACTACTGTTGCCGGTTCTGGCTTCCAAGCCACTTTAAGAGCCAAATCATTTCTTGCTTGAGTTATACTTGTAATATTTTCCTTCACACCAAATGTTCCTGGAAAAGGCTGACCTTTGTTTAACACCATATTAAAAGTATCTGCTGATGTTAGTTGAATGCTATGTGCAGTAGCATTATATCCTAACGGCCACGGAGATTGTGTGTTAAGAATCGTCATATAATTATCAAGCGTCCCTGTCGGATAATATGTCGTATATCCTGTCCAAGTCTTTTCTGAAAAATTAGTCCAGAAATTATCTGCTCCGAGCTGTGCGGCTTTCAAATCATTTAACACAATTCCTGTTTTCCCTATACTCGCACTTTCCCCTATCGTCGTAAATCCTTTCTCACTTCCGTACACTAAAACATTATCCGCTGTTTTCTTCGTTGCTGTTTCTGCCGCTGTTTCTGTTATTGTTTTCCTTACTACTGTCTCTACTACTTCTTTTCCTACTTGCTTTACTCCCGTTCCAATCGGACTGTCTATTGCCAAACTTCCTAACAACGCTACTCCCGCAGTTAAATAATATCCCTGCTCATACTCGCTTTTCGCATACGCATATCCTTCAGTAAGCAACAAAACTTCTAACGGGTTTCTGTTAAGCGCGTCTAATATCGTCAACGGCATTCCACCTATTGCAGATAACGTTTCCATAGGATTGTTTAATATTCCGTATATTACATTATCTACCGCATTACTTAATTTTTGATATTCTTCCCCTCCTCGTACCGCTTGCTTTACATCGTCATTTATTTTATCTGCCGCTTCCTGATTTGTCCCAAAAAATCCGCCTATTGCGCTTCCTGCTATTGCAAAGTTTGATAATTCTTCTTTATTCGTTCCCGCCGCTTCATTGTTGCCGTACAGCGACAATGCCGCTCCCAGCGCAAACGCCATTGTTTCCTTATGGAATGTCATTCTTTCGTCTTGCGATATTGAATTTGCTATGCTCGTGTTGTTTTGCAGCAAACTGCTGTTTTGATTACTTGCGTACCAACTGCTTGACGTCGCATTCCCGCTTGTGTTTATACTTGTCAAGTTTAATACATTCCCTAACCCCCACATAAATCCCGCTAATTTTCCCGCATTCGCCGCTATTGTTTCGTTACTTGTATAATTATGCGAATACTCGTGCGCTGACCCTGTTACAAATACTCTTGTGTCCGTCGCTGCTCCCAATGCCGCGTTTAAATAATTGTTATTTACGTCTTCATCTCCTTTCTGCCTGAATCCTATATCTTTGTCTTCCGCATTATAATACACTCTTACCGTTCCGCCTGCACCCGCTTCTATCTCTTCCGCGCTTTTTCCTTCGCTTAAATTATTTATCGTTCCTCTGTCATAATTGTTTTGATTTACAAATGTCTTTTGGTTTGCTTTCCATGCTTCTGCCGTTTCGCCTATTCCTATTTCACTGTTTGTCGCAACGTCAAATATTGTTTTCCCTGTCGCTATTATTGTTCCTGCAGCTCCTAATGTCGCTTTTGCTAAATTCGGCATAAAATTTGTAAAGTCGTTTGCTATGCTTTGATACCCGCTTATTGTTACCGCTACCCCTCTTCCATCTTCGTCTATTTTATATGTCCCATCAGGGTTTTGTTCGTATATCGTATTTCCGTCTTCATCTTTTACTTCTTTCTTGAGAAATCCTAACAATACTCTGTTGTCTATTGTTACGCTTGCGTCAAGCGCTCCGATTATTTGGTCTTTGGTTATTGTTTGTGTATTTGACAGGTCGCGGTTTAGTCCGGTTAATTGTTCAGTCGTCGCTGCCTGTCCGGCTATTATTATATTTCCTTCACCTATCGTAGCATATGTCGTTTGTCTTTGATCACTTCCCGTGTTTTTAAAACTTAATGTCGTGCTTCCTCCTGGCGCTAAACTTGTTTTTTGTTTGTCTGCGTTTACCGCGTCTGTTCCTTTTCCAAGTCCTACGCTTGTTGAAAATCCAAAGCCTGTTTCCCTGCTTACATTTTTATCTTTTAAATCGTTGTATTCCAATTCTTTCGTCGTAAGCGTCATATCACCGCTTTCGCTTCCTATTATTGCTCCCGTTAATGTTGTTTTGTTTCCTACCGTTATGTTTGCGCTGTTTCCGCTTGTTAAGCTTGTCTGTTGGTTCACCCATGCGCTGTCTGTGTAGCTGTTTCCTACGTTAAATCCTAATCCTACGGAATTGTTTCCCGCATTGCTATTTTTAGGGTCGCCCGTGCCAAACACGCTGCCCATATCATTTGTTCCTATGCCTATGCTTGCATTTACGCTCCAGCTGTTTCCTTTGGCATAATACGTGTCTTGCAGACTTTCTACTATTAAATTGTTTCCTACATCTACCGTTAAATCATTTATTGCATATACATTCGCTCCGCTTAGCGTCGCATTATTTCCTACGTTCATTATTATGTCTTGCGCTATGCTTTCGCTGTTGATGTATGTCGTTGCTTTCATTCGATCGGAACTTTGTCCGTATCCTGCGCTTACCTGCACGGCATTATTTCCTACGCTTACACCACCGCTTATGTTTTCTGTTTTTCTTTCTTGGCTAAACGTATTTTTACTTGCTTGTATCAGTAAATCGTTTCCTATGTCGTAGGTCAATGTTCCTTTTGTTGCGTATACGTTTGTTCCTTCCTGCGTCATATCGTTTGTACTTGTGAAGTTTATATTGCCCTGTGCAAACAGGTTGCTTTGCGTGGCATACAGTTCTTCCGTCGTTATGCTTAATTTGTTGCTCTCATAATTCGCAAAGCCGGCTGCGTACATTCCTGTTCCGTAGCTTGAGCTTGCCGCTGTTGCTGCTCCTGCTATGCTTGCTGCTAAGGCTATTGTTGCATTTGCTACGTTTGCCGTTGCCATTGTTAAATTTAACTGTGCGTCTTCTACCGCGTCTTTGCTGGCTTTTCCGGATTTGTATAGCTTTTCCATCTCCCTTAGATCGTATGTCGCTTGCTCTAAGGCTTGTTCCGCGTCGTATAATGCTTTTGCCGCCAGTCCTGCATCCACATACGCGTTTCCTACTTTTACCCCTATTGTCACCGTTTTGTCTTCGTGTTCAATTTTGCTTTTGCTGCTGTTTTGGGCGCTTAGCAATAATATGTTTGTTCCTTCTATGTTTATGTCGTTTGCCGCGCTCATCTGCGTGCCTGTTGATAGTATGTTCCCATCGGTTTGCAGGGTTATGTTTCCGCCTGATGTTATTTCATTTACTTTGGCCGTGTTATTTTCCGTGTTTACTTTGTCTATTTCTTCTTTATAACTTACGCTTGCGCTTATTCCTTCCCAGCTTATGTTTATATCCACATTGTCCAGCGGATTTAACATCGTTTGAAATCCTTGCTCAATTCCGTCCGCAAACCCTCTTAACGGGTTTAATACATTCATCAATCCGTCCCACGTTCCTAATGCTTGTAAAAGGCCATCCGTTTTTTTGTGCATTTCATAACTTTTGCTGTAATCCTGCATTACAAACAGATTTATGTTTCCGTCTGCCGATAGGTTTATATCACCTGCTCCTCTTATGTTTGCCGATATTGCGTTTATGTCTTTTCCCGATATTATGTTTATATCGCTTCCGCTTTTTATGCTTGTTCCTTGGTTTGTTCCTTGCGCATTCATCACCGCGTCCGCTTCACTTCCGATGAATGTGTTTTCCTTTGTCACGCTGCTGTAACTGTAGGTTGTGTTTAACGCCGTTGTTAGATTTACATTTTCTTTTGCTGTTAAGTTTACACCGTCTTGCCCTTCTATGTTTGTGTACTGCAAATTAAGGTTTGTCCCGTCCATCTGCGTTATCCCGCCCGATGTTATGAAACTTCCTATGTTTGTCAGCTTTTCCGTTTCCGTTATTTTTGTCTTTGTATCGCTAAACCACCCGCCGTCTTTTTTGGTCTTTTCATATCTGTAATAATAATCTTCTGTCACGCTTGCTTTTATGTCGCCGCCGGCTTTTAGCGTTACGTCGTCTTTTGCAGTCAACGCGCTTCCTTTTAAATTTATGTCCCCTGTCGCGTTTATCTTTAAACTTCCCGCGCTTGACACCTGCCCCGCTGCTCCTATTGCCGTTTTGGTTTCTTTAAAATTGTTTGATTCATATTTGTCTGCACGGCTATCCGTCACATTGTTGAATTCGCCGGCTTTTATGTCTATTACGCTTCCTTCGTTCCTTGTCATTATCATTGCGCTTTCATTATTTATTGTTCCAAAGTCGCCGGCATCCAAATATATTAGATCCCCTGCCGTTATTGCCGCCTGTTTCCCGCCTATATACTTTGTCGCATTGTTTATGCTTTCCATTGTCACTACTACCGTTCTTTCGCCGTTTATCACGCCGCTGTTGTTTAATACACCGCCGCTTCCGTCTAAACTTGTTATCACTACCTCTTTTCCGCTTATCATACTGTCCGTGTTTATTTCAACTATATTACGCTCTTTTGCTCTTGCTAATTCTTCCTCATAATATTTGTCATACACTTTCCCATATGCTATTTGATAGATGCTTTCTTTGTCCAATGCGTTCTCTTGCTCTTCTATTATCGCTTTTATGTACGCTTCTTCCCTTTCTTCTTTTAACCCTTTTAATAATGTTTCTTTTACCCGCTCTTGCGCAATACTCTCAAGCAAAGCTTCGGACTTTTTTGAGTATGGTCTCACATTATTTACGAAACTTTCTCCCAAATCGTAATATGCTGCCATTCCATTGAGCTCTTCCGTTATCAGCTTATCGTATTCTTCCGGATTGTTCTTTATAAATTCTTCCAGATCTTTCTTTATCCGCTGCTGCGCTTCTTTTTCCGCTTCCGATTGTATCCTGTCCAGCTCTTTCTGTATTGCGGCTTTTCCCTCGCCGTCTGCCCTTGCCCGCCCTATTTCTTCCGCTTGTTTTAAACTTATATTTTCCTGCACTTCCCGCACCGCTCTTTGAGGCATCTTTAACCTGTTTACCGTTTCCTGACACAGATATATCTGCGGCACCAGCACTTTCACTATTTCGCCGTTGGGCAGTTCCACTTCTTTTAATACGTACCATACTATGTCTTCTTCCAAGGCGTTTATTTGTTCTTCGGTCAGTTCTTTGCCGAATTCCAAACCAAGATCTTTTACTTTTTCAGCGTCTAATGTTTCATATGTGCTGCTTATATATTCTTCCAGTTCCGCATCGCTGAAATTCAGGTTTTCTATGAAGCCTTGCTGCTCTAAACTTCTGCGCAGGATGTCGTACTCCAGAAAACGGTCGCCCAGAAATTTTTCTTCTATGCTGAACGGGTCTAATCCTATTCTGTTTAAAAAATATTGCGATCCTAAAAATGTCGTTATGTCCCTCAATAAGGGGTCGGTTTCATATAAATAGCTTGGGTCGGCCGACGGACGGTATTTTCCGTATTTGCTCGCCGGCAGTTCAAAATTCTTTAATACGTCTATTACCGCTCCGTTTCCTATGTAGCTTGGCTCGTATTTGCCGCCTTCTATGGATGCCGCGTTTTTTCCATTAAGATTAAACGAGCTTGACGGAAGTTCTTCGTATGTTATCATTTTGCTTTTCTTGTCTTCGCTTGCTTCTCCCTCAGTATCGCTTATGCTTCCGTTAAATATTTTGTTTGCCGTTATTTCAACCGTTCCGCTGGACATTAACCTCGCTTTTGCATCGCTTTTCAATATGACGCCGTATTCGTTCGGCAAATCTATTTCGGATACCCAAAAACCATAACCTGCACCCATATTCATGTCCGGATTAATAAAATTCCCTTCATACCAATAGCCTCCGTGAAGATATTCCAGCGCTTTGAGCAGGTTTTTATCTCCATCATCCGGATTATGACTAAACATCCCAAATTTCCCCTCCACAAATACTCTCAGCTGTTTATAATATTGCGTAAACGTCACTTCAAACTCGCCTACCGTATTTATTACGGTATCGGCCTGTAATTTCAGATTTTCACCGCCGTATATTGTGCTGTTGTAATTAACTATCGCTCTTGTCGCATCTATATTTGCGGTTCCTCTTGCTATTATTTTGGATTCTTGCGACGTCAATATTGAGTCGTACATATCTTCCGCTACTTTTATATCGGTATGCTTAAGAAAATAAACAAGTTTCAGGTATTCATTGTATCCGGGGGACAAAAAATGTGTATAAGACGGCGGTACAAACGGCGCGGTATTCTTGACAGTATCATAATATATTCTTTTGACACCGCCCACTCCTAAATACGGATCCCAAAATATATTTGCATCATCGCTCCCGTAATTTATCGCTTCTTCCGCTTTCATATTAATATTTCGTTCGGCTTCTATATGCCCGTTATAATTTATAAGCTTCCCCAAAAGGCTGTTTGCGTATTCGTGATCGCCTCCGATATTTATGTCTCTTTGCGCGTATATCCCCGTCCCGTCCCCGTTTCCGCCCGTATTGTTAAACACCGTTTCTTTTACGTTAAAATTTATATCGCCTTTGGAATATATCAATGCTCCTTCATTATTATGTACGACGCTTTTTGAATTCAGCTGCACTTCTTCATTGGCAAACAGCCTGCCGTAATTGTGTATCCCCGTTTTTTCTACGCTTATGTCGTCCTTATTGTCAATTCTTAACTGCAAAAGATATTTCTGTATTTCGCTGAACGGTTTTATCCCGCCAATGGAAAATTCGTATATCTTCCAGTCTATCTCGTTATAATTCGTTTCTCCCATATACCCCTGCGTTAATAATTCTTGCATTTTTTGGCTGAACGCCGCTTCGTCAATGTTTAGCCAGTCCACATTTTTAAACGATTCTATTCTATCCTGTTCTGCAGTCATTTTATCTTCTATTTTCGCAAGCCTCTCAGTTTCGCAGACATCCATTTGTTCAAGCCTGATTTCTTCTTTTCTGTCCAATGTCAAATTTTCTTCGTAGTTTGCTATATCGTCAAGCTGCGCCGGTGTCAATACTATCAGCAGAGGGTCCGTCACGCCCTGATTTTCCATTTCCTGTTCAATAATTGCCTGCTTATATGTTTGCGTTTGCGCCGCTATGTCCGCTATATCCTGCGGATCTAAAACAATATCCTCGATCTTTATTTCAGGCATGATCCATTCCGCAGCGTCATATTTGCCGCCAAAGATCCCTTTTAACATATTTTGCACAAATTCTTCGTCTATTATTATTGTCGTGACAGTTTCGCCGTCAAACGATCCTTCTATCTCTTCCCCAAGTTTAAAAAAATCTTCAGAATACGCATATCCGTTCTTCATATTCTCTATAAGCTCTTCCACATCCAATTCCCTTATTCTCTTTGAAACTTTGTAATAGCTTTCTTCATCCTGCACCTGCAGTAATAATGAGTAAAGTTCGTCTATGTCGTTTATGTTTTGTATATTTGCTATCTTTGCCAAAACGTCTGCAGGCGTTTGCGGCATCACTATGTTTTCATCTATTTCTTCATCGATATCGTTAAGTTTATAGTCGTCGTTTATCTGCGCGGTCGTCTCTAAAACCAGTTTTCCGCTCCCTTCCGTTTTATCGCCGTTTTCGTCAGTTGATCCCTCTGCCTGCATATATCCGTAATTTATTATCTTTTCGTCGGATTTTAAATATACAAGGTTTCCCGCCGCTATTATTGCGTCGCTGCCTGCGGCGGCCCCGTTGATTATCGCTTTTTGCGCTATTATGCTTAGTTCGTTGATTGCAAATATGTTACCGTAATTGGTTATCGGTCCTAAAGACGCAAAATATACGTTTTGTGAATTTATTATCCCGCTTGCGGCGTTAAATATTGAAGCCGAAGAGTTGACCGTCATATCTCCCAAAGCGAAAATATTGCCGGCGTTTGTTATGCTTTGCTGCGACATTACATAAAGAGAACCCGCTTCTATCACGCCGGCCGCGGCATTTGATATTGCCTTGTCCGCTTCAAACGTTAAACCTTCTTTCGCATATATGTTCCCGTCATTATTTATTTCTTCGGCACTTTTCAGCAGCGACATTACGTTGTCGCAATAAGCGTAAATGCTTCCGTAATTTATTATTTTTCCGCCGGCTTTTGCGTTTATACCTCCGGATTCCAATATGCCTTTTTGCATATTCTCTATTGATTTCACCGTTTCCAACGCAAGCGTTTCGTCCGCGTATATTTTTCCTTCGTTTATTATACTTTCGCCGGTTTTTATGCTTATGTTTGCAGCCGCGCCGATTTGTCCCGGTTCGTAATTGTTTAAATTTTTTGACGCAAAAATCTCCGCATCTTCAACGGCATAAATCGTTCCGTAGTTTTTTATTCCGCCGTCCGAAACTGACGCGTATAGATTTGTTCCCGCTATTTCGCCGGCATTGTTTATCTCTTTTTCCGCTTTAATGTCCAGACCGCTCTCGGCGTATATTTTCCCGTCAGTATTTATCTGCGCGTCAGTATTTATATATATGTTTTCAGCTCCGATTACCGCGCTTTGAGCGTTTGTTATCTGCCCGGACGCGTCCATATCAATATTTTCATACGCGTATATTTCGCCCTCATTATTGATTTTTTCGCTTTCAAAATACGCATTGCCGGCTATTATTTCGGCTCCCGCAGCATTATTTACCGACGCGCCTGATTTAAAATCAACTTCTTTTGCGTATATAAGCCCTTTATTGTCTATGTCTTTGCCGGCGTTTATCGATATGCTTCCTTCTGCGCTTTCTATCTCGCCTTTATTTTCAAAACTGTCTTTTGTTTTTATCCGCACGCCGCTTTTGCCGCTTGCGGACATTTCCTCAAACAATAAGTTTCCGTTGACGTCAAACTCTATATCGTCCACGTCGCTTATCAAATCTTTGCGCATCCTCACGCCTACTCCGTCTTCCGTAGCTATTATTCTGATTTTGCCCGCGTATATTCCGCCAAACGCCGTCGAATCTATTGCAAATTCGGGCTTCACTTCCGAAACTTCTCCGTCTGCGCTTGTTACTTCAAACCGCTTTGCTTCTTTGTTATACACGGCTTTATCATTGCCGCTGATTACCTCTATTTCCGTATCTCCGCCGCCGATTATGTCGCCGTTGATTTTTATTATTCTGCCTATAAGCTGCGCGTAATTTATATTTTTCGCGTCTATCCCGAGATTATACGCGATTACGCTGCCGTCTTTATCAACAACGTTTTTTCCGACTACGGTTATAGCCGCGTTTGCATCCTTAGACAGCATAAATGGATTTAAGCCGCCTGCTTCGTCCAGCGTTTTATTCAAATCGCCCATTCCGCTTACGCCGTTTATCAGCGTAAGCCTTGCCGTATTTATAAAACCGCCGCCGCTTATCATTATACCGTTGGGATTTGCTATTATCAAATCCGCTTTCTTTCCGGCTATTTCCACATAACCGTCTATCTTTGTCTGTTTAACGCTTGTAACTTCGTTTAAAATTATGTCCGCTTCCCTGCCGCCCTCTTTGTTAAAATTCGGATTGCCGTACACTGCGCCTGCCAAATTTGTATTTATCGCTTCGCCTTTGTAATTGTTCAATATAAGATTTTCCCGGTTCACATTGAAATCTTTATAATAATTTACGCTCACCCCGCCGGTGCTCGGCCTGTTTATCTGCACTATCGGCGTTCCGTTTTGCGCGCGTTCAAACTCTATTTCGCCTCTGCCTTTTGAATTGTCGGCTTCTATGTCTTTTAGCGGATTATCCTTAATGTTATTAAGCGAATGATTGGGATTATAATTTGACGACGAATTTTCACCCAAATCAGGGCTTGCCGCAAATGACATTTGACTTAAAACAATCAAAACCGATACAACAGACGCGATTGTTTTTTTGATTTTTAATTTCATGGTTTTGTCCTTTAAATATAACCTTTACCAGCTTATGCCTGTTCTCCAATAAAGGGCTTCTTCTTCTTTTGGCAGTCCGTCTCTTTTTTGCAGATAACCCGGACTGTATAAAGCCTTTGAATATGTTATAGCCCAATTAACGTATCTTCCCCAATAGCTTAATGATACTCCGCAGCCCGTAATGTAACCTCTTCCCGCATCATATTGCCTGTCATAAATATTTTCATGTCTGTTTGCGACATATCCGAAATCATAAAATATTGCCAAATTCGTTTTAGCCAGCAGCGAATCCGGCGACTCTCCGAATAAAACCGTCTTTTTATTTTTCATGAATTCTTTTTCCGTAACAATATCCGGTAAAAGCTGCAGCATGCCCGCTTTTAGATCGCTGCGGATGTAAAAACCGTTGTCTCCGCTTATTACGCTTTCGCTAAAGCCTCTTACGGAATATTGTCCTCCGGCGCTAAACTGGTCAGTACCGTACAAACTGTCAAAACTGTATTGCGAATCTGCGGTTATCGAGTAAAACAGCGAAAGCTTGTTTCTTATCTGTGAATTTTTATCTTTTGTCAATAACGGCACGCCAAACCGTCCGCTGAAATAAACGTACAGTTTCACTAAATCGTATTGAAGTCTTGGGTCGCTGTCTGCCATTGAGGAACCGGCAAACACGTCGGCATCGGTTTTTACGCCAAACCAGTCCAGGCCTTTTTTATATGAAGGTTTAAATATCAGCATTCCGTATTTCGTGTATATTGTATTATTTACGTACAGCGATAAATTGCTTCTTCTCGCACTTCCGGTCTCGCTTCTTACGTCTCTTATATAGCTTTCCGAATCTTTTATTTCCAAAGAAGTTCCCAGATTTGATTTAAAAGACAATGTTTTATATATGACTCTGTCTGCGGAATACGAATGGCTGATAGTTTGCCCCGTAAGATGAAAAACATTGCTATATCCTTGCGCGACGGTCTTATAGCAGGAGTAATTTAAAACGGAATCAAACGACCAATAACCGAACGGAAAAGAAAAAGCGCCGTACAAAGATTTGCTGTATTTCTTTTTGCCTCCGTCATTATTGAAAAAATCAAAAGCGCCGTATTCGCGGCTTTCCCCGTAAAAGATATTGCCGTCTTTTCTGTCGGTATTAAACAAACTGTCGCTGTTTTCGCTATAACTTAAATATATATTGTCGTTTACGGCAAATAAATTGTCCTGGCTTACGCTTAAATTTATGACATTATATCCTGTGGATCTTGACCCGCCGTTATTATAATTCAGATCAATAAACGCGGTTCTTGCTCCGTCGCCGGCTCCGCCTTTAAGAGGATCTTGGTTATTAATAATTATGACGTCGGAGCCGCTTACCGCCGTATTTTTTACCGAAGACGGCGCAAGCTCCAACGCGGCGCTGTTTGAACGCAGTTTGTTCATCTGGTCTATGCCCTGCTCAAAATCGTTCATATTAAACGGTTTTCCTTTTTTGAACGGAAAAGCGAAAAAAAGACGGGTCTTTTTTCTAAATTCCCCGATTTTTGAAACGGATTTGTTTTTATTGTTTTTTTTTACGGTATCCAGCAAAATATTATGTATTTCGCCTTCTTCTATGATCACGGCGAAAGTCGTTTCGATTTTGCCGGTATCTTCATTTACGGACGCTATTATCCGTTTATTGTCAAAATAAACTTTTACGGCCACATAACCTCTTTTTATATAATAATCGGAAAGCATAGACTGAAGCAGGGCAACATTGGATTTATTGATGGGTTTATTTATAAAATCGTTTAATACGGCTTTTTGCAGTTTTTTGTAAGAATAAATTTTATTTCCGGAGAGGATTATTTTATCGAATTTATAAATATTTTCGGTTTCTTCGGATAATTGAACGCTTTCTTTTTCCGGAATATTTTCTTCGCTTACCCTAGAGTCTTTTATCCTCTGCAGCTCTAAAATGTTTTTTATATTCTCGCGGTAATCCCTTTCCTGCCGCTGCTGCTGCAAAATTTGCTGCTGAATATACTCGTCCGTCGGCTGCGCATAACAAAACTTTGCCGCCGCTGCAGACAATGCGGCAAACAAAATCAAAAACAAAACGGATTTCTTCACTGTTTTATTCATTTCTTGTCTCTTACACGGCTTTTATATCCCTGCCCAATATATAAATATAGAAACATATTAAATATTTATTGTCAACGAACAATCGTTAACGGCTAAAACGGCGATGTATGGATACTTTGATGCATAGATGCATGGTAACAGCGACGAAAAAAAATCATCGTCTATGGCAGCCTAGGGTGTGTGGACATGCTCTAATTATTTTTATGTTTTATGCATATATGGCCTCTCTAAAAACCCTGTTTGTCATTCCCGAAATTTGTTATCGGGAATCCAGATTACTTTTTTATCGACGACAAAAGCAAACGTGTATTCCCGTTTTCACGGGAATGACCGGCGTAGGCAGGGTTATTAGAGAAACCTTATATAATTTAACTGCACGACAAACGCATGAAATACGTATCTTGTCATATTATATATATAAAACCCGCTGCGCTTTTTATTTTTAAGCGCGGCGGGTTTTATTAAACTGCGTTAATTTTATATCTTTTTATTTTACTTCATTATTTTTAAAGTTCACCGTTCCTATTATGTTGTTTTCTTTCACGTTTTCTGTTCTTACGAGAATGCGCTGATGGGTTTGTTTTTTAGTTCCGTAGAATGTAAAAATATCCAGATATAAAACAGTCGGGCCGGATATGCTTTGTCTTCTGTCGCCAAAATTGTTTGTAAATATTTCATAATCTCCGTTTACGGCTTTCTTGAGCATAAATTCTTCCGGGCCGAAACCGTCGGTGATATCTTTTGAAACCTTTCCGCCGATCCTTGTCAGCCTGTTGCGGTAAGAAGCCGTTTCGCCGTACGGATCTTTTACGTGAATGTCTATATCCGTATTATCCGTACTCCATCCCAGCACTACTCTCACGTCAACGGGCATTGCAAATATCAGCTCTTTATTGATTTTTGAAGTATTGAGTTTCGGGCTTAAAGTTATCAGATTGTTCATTTCAACAAAAACTATCTGCTTGACGCTGTTGAACCTGTTCCACATAGTTGTCATAACTTTATAGAAAGTGTCCAGAGATTTCTGATACTCTTTATTTGCCTGATATGCCAAAGCCAAATCTCTGTAAGACTGGGGATGTTCACCTCTGAGTTTTACGATCTTTTCAAACATATCCACGGCATACTGATATTCGCCGAGTTCCATAAGTTTGTTTGCGGCAGTGCGCAAAAGTTCGGCATTATCAAGTTTCATTTCCGCTATATTGGACAATATTACAATGGCTTTATCGTTCATTTTGCGGCGGATAAATTCGTCGGTAACGTCAAAATAAAAAGACGGCTGGTCGTCGTATCCGGATTTAAGTTTTAAATAATCATTGTAAATTTCATTGTCTTTTGATTTTTTCAATATTTTCATATACGGCGTCTGCGGATCCCATGCTTTTATCTGTATGCTTGCCGAAGCCGAAGGCTTTGAGGCGGAAGCAGAAGCTTTCTCTGCACGAGGAGCAGCTGCCGCCATTGCAATATCAGCAGCCTTAGCTCTCCTTTCTCTGCGTTCAGCAGAAGCCGGAGCGGATTCTGCCTCCATCATTGCCCTCTCTTCTCTTTCGCGGCTTGCAGACTTGCTTGCAGTTCTCCTTTCTCTCGGTTCAACAGACGCATCCATACTTGATGCGGGACTTAGTGCCGCGGATTCGTATACTACCGCATCCTGCTGCATACGATTTACGCTGCTTTCAGAACCGCCTTTTAATTTTTCAAAAGTTTGCGGAGGTTTGCTTTGGTCAAACTCTTTTTTCCACCACTCTTTCATCTCTTTTGCCTGCGATATCGCGTCGTCAAGAGCTGATTTTTCTTTTTGCTCTTCGCCTTTTTGAGTATTAGCTATTATTCTGTTATATTCGGCAAGAAGTTCCTGCGGAGGAGTTATTTTATACGTCACATAATCCTGCACAAACTCAAGCACAAGAAGCGAAGTGAACTCCGTAACTACCGAAAATCCCTGCCCAAGCTTTAAAATTTCTTTTTCATTTTTCTCAGAGTCCATTTCCAAATCTTTTATTTTCTGTACTGCCCAAAGCCTTGCGACCGCGGAATTATTGCCGCCGGCTTTGATTTTTATTTTCCTTGTAAACGCTATTTCTTTTTTGCCGTAACCGAATGACAAAGTTATTTCGCCCTCGTTTGCCGTCAAAATGCCGGCAAAAGTAAAATTTTCGCCTATATCGACGCCAGGTTTAGGATAAATGTCTTTAAATTTATTTTTGTCAAACTCGCACGACACAAGTTTGAGATTTTGTTTTGTTAAAAGCGCTAATGCTTCTTTGTCGGTAATACCGTTAAGATTTATGAAACTTCCTCCGCTTTTGACCGCCGCATTTGTAAGTCCGCCGCGGTTAAACTCAGGAGATGAGTTTATAACAAAAACCGGCGTACCGCTTTCTTCTATCTGCGTATTTCCGAAAGTGCTGACACCGTCAGTAAACAACAATATTTCATCAACTTTTAAATTATCCAAACTTAGTTTGTCAAAGCGCGTCGCTCCGTCATAAATGAGGTCTTCGACCTCTTTTTTTAAAGCGTCCCAATTGCCATTTTTAACAGTAAAGCTTTTGCTTATATCGGTCTTTATATTAAATGTGGCGAACGCCACCTCGGCATTTGAAAGTTTTTTGAAATAAGAGTCAAGCAGCGCGGTTTCTCTTTGAATATCGCGTTTGGAAGAAGAAAGCGAAGAATCCCAGACAATGGCGATTTTTTTCGGAAGAGTTTTATCTTTGGAAGAAGATTGTACGTTTATGTCGGAATAAAAATAAGTTTCATTATTGTCCCGATGCGTAAAAACAGGCTCTTCTTTCAGTTTCGGCAGAGCAAAAGAAATTTGGCTGTCCAAAAGATAATCTTTTTTTGAAAAAGAAGCTTTGAAAATATTATTGATTTTTTCAAAAGTGAAATTAGACAGATCCGTATCGGTTTTCGGCATTGAAGCGACAGAACTTGACGGAATTTCCACGTTTAAATCAAAGTTCACCTGCTGATTAAACTTTAAAGGGAGATCGTAAATATAATTATTGTCTTTTGTTGCAAGAGGTTCTTCGATAGTCACTTTTATCCTGCGCGTATTGTTGGGATTAAAAGGATAAATCCTCATTTTAAACTGATTGCCGGAAGTTTTTTCCACAAGAGCCGGATCAACGCCGCGCCGGACAATAGCTTCAAAAGTTTCTCTTGCTTTTTGTTTTTCAACCACAACGCCGTCGCGCAATTTGCCGTTGATATCCAAAGCGATCGCAGAAACATTTTGATTTTCGGTCAAAGGAAACTCAAATTCGCCTTCCATAACCATATGATTCGGATTAAAGAAAACCATTTCATAAGTAGTCATCGCAAGGTTGCCTATAACTTCAATGTCGATTTTCAAATCCTGCAAAGTTATGGGTTTTCTGTCCGGAGAAACTACTATGCGCGGCATGAGAACCGGTCTTGGAAGAGGAATAGGCCTTACGATAATTTCATCATTTTGCGAAGACCCGCCCCTTTTTAAAGACTGAAAATCACTTTGCGCAAAAACCGGCCCCGAAAACATAATAACTGCAATCAAACAAGCAAGAATTTTTTTCATTTTACTGCCCCCCCTTTTTAACGGCAGAGAATAGATAATAGATAATAAATAAAAACAGATCTTATTATTCATTGCCTGCATAAGCCGTTGCCGTATCTATTATCTATACTCTATTCTCTCTTATCTCCA
>WRNH01000057.1 GCA_009776745.1 Endomicrobiia bacterium
TCCGTCTACGGAATCATGATCCGTCACGCTTACGGCGGTAAGTTTCATTTTTGAAGCATATTCAACGGCTTCGGACGGCGTAAAAGCGCCGTCCGAGCAGTTTGTATGTATGTGCAGATCAACGTAAAATTCGCTTTCGGAACTCATAAAAGCTCCGACGATAAAGCGGCAAGCGAGCTTCTTTCGCTCTTTGAAAAAGTTATATGTCCGAATATTTCCTGTCCTTTAAATCTTTCAACCAGATAAGTCAGACCGTTGGAAGAAGCGTCAAGGTAAGGATTGTCTATCTGATAAGGATCTCCGGTAAGAACTATTTTTGTATTATGTCCCGCCCTTGAAATGATCGTCTTAACTTCATGAGGAGTCAAATTCTGCGCATCGTCGATAATAATGTATTGCTGCGGCAAAGAACGTCCTCTTATATACGTCAAGGAATCAACTTCAATCTGTCCGGAACCGAACAAATAATCGATCTTCTCTTCGGTTTTGCCGTCAGGATGACCTCTGTCCATCAAAAATTCAAGATTATCGTTTATAGCGCCCATCCACGCGCCGAGCTTTTCTTCTTTTGTGCCGGGCAAAAATCCTATATCTCTTCCCATAGGGATGATAGGCCTTGCTATATAAAGTTTTCTAAAAAATCTTTCCTCAACGGTTTTTTGCAAGCCGCATGCCAAGGCAAGAAGAGTTTTTCCGGCTCCCGGAAGACCAAGCAGCGTTACAAGATTGATCTCATTGCATAACAAAAGTTCAACGGCGAATTTTTGTTCGATGTTCAAAGGTTTTAATCCCCACGGGACCGCATTTTGGTGAAAAATCGGAGTAAGCGCATTTGCCTTTTTAGAATATTTCGTTAATGCGCTTTTTGAAGAGCCGGCATCGTCTTTTAAAGCGATACATTCATTAGGAAAAAAATCACCCTTTACTGCAACTTTTCCTTCTTTATAAAACTGGTCGATTTTAGATGAAGAAACTTTCAATTCTCTCCAACCCGAATAAAGCTCGTCGATTTTTACTTTTGATTTTTCATAATCCTGCGTAGGTATATCTAGAATTTCGGATTTGATCCTTAAATTTACGTCTTTTGTTATAAGTATGACCCTTTCGCCTTTTTGTTTAAGCGCTAAAGCAATGGAAAGGATTTGATTATCAAATTTTTGTCCTGAAAAATCTTTAGGCAGATCTATGGTATTGCCGCTCATCTCAATTTTGACAATACCGCCGGATTTAAGTTTAACGCCGTCGGAAAGTTTGCCTATCATTCTTAATTCGTCAAAGCTTCTGGTAACAAGCCTCGCGCTTCTGCCTCTTTCATCGTTAAGCTTTTTAAAAGTATCAAGCTCCTCGATAACTATCATGGGGATCACGACTTTATTGTCTTTAAAAGAAAAAATAGAATCCGGATCGTGAAGAAGCACATTGGTGTCAAGAACAAATGTTTTCATGCAATCTCCTTTTAATGTCAGTGAATAGTTAGTAGTGAGTAGTAACTGCTCACTGCCATTTTTATGATATTATAAATTAAATCCGTTTAAAAAACAATTGATTTTACAGTCTTTTTTATATTAGCATTTTATTTTTTCTTTTTTGCTATTTTTATCATCTTACCGGATTTCATTGATTTGAGTTCCAGCATTTTGTCGCGCAGGATCGCGGCGGTTTCAAAGTCAAGGCTGTCGGCGGCTTCTTTCATTCTTTCTTCGATGCCGTTTATAATGCCGTCTATATTAGCGGCGGTTATATACTCTGCCTGCGTTTGGGCAACCATTGCCGTAATGCCTTCGGATTTTGAAAGATTTTGGAATTCGTCGAGGTCGTGTACGGCTTTTATGATCGATCTCGGCTTTATTTTATTTGTCTCATTGTATTCAATCTGTTTATTTCTTCTCCTGCTCATTTCTTTTAAGGCTCTTTGCATTGAGCCGGTCATATTGTCGGCGTAAAAAATCACTCTTCCGTCGACATTTCTTGCCGCTCTTCCGCAAATTTGTATAAGCGTAGACTCAGAACGAAGAAATCCTTCTTTATCCGCATCCAAAACGACCACAAGCGAAACTTCAGGCAAATCAAGCCCTTCCCTTAAAAGATTTATGCCTACAAGAACGTCAAATTTCCCCAGCCTCAGATTTTTCAATATTTCGATTCTTTCCAGAGTTTCGATTTCAGAATGAAGATACTCGACTTTAAAACCTTTTTCTTTCAAATATACGGCAAGATCTTCGGACATTTTTTTTGTGAGAGTAGTGACAAGCGTTCTCTGTTTTTTGTCTACCGTTTTTTGTATCTCCAGCATCATATCCTGAATTTGCCCGTCGATAGGACGGATCACGACTTCCGGATCGACAAGTCCGGTAGGACGTATGACCAAATCAATAATATGTTTTTTGCTTCTTTCAAGCTCATAAACGCCGGGCGTTGCGGAAACCATCATGAATTTTTTTATCAGTTTTTCAAATTCCGGAAATTTCAAAGGTCTGTTATCCAAAGCAGAAGGCAGCCTGAATCCGAAATCCACAAGCGTCTGTTTTCTGCTTCTGTCGCCTTCATACATACCGCGTATCTGCGGCAAAGATATATGCGACTCGTCGGCAATCATCAAAAAATCGTCATTTGCTTCCAAAAAATAATCTATAAGGGTAGTAGGCCTTGCTCCCGGTGGATTGCCCGCTAAATGCCTTGAATAATTTTCCACTCCGTGGCAAAATCCCGTCTCGGCAAGCATTTCCATATCGTATTTTGTTCTTTGTTCAAGCCTTTGCGCTTCCAGCAGCATTTTTTTTGAATTTAATTCGGCAAGCCTTTCATTAAGCTCGGTTTTTATCGTCTGCAAAGCCGTTTCAAGTTTAGGTCCGGTAGTAACAAAATGCTTTGCCGGATAAATATACGCTCTATCTTTTTTGCGCAGAATTTCACCGGTCAACGGATCAAATTCTTTTATGCTTTCAATAAAATCGCCGTAAAACTCTATTCTGACGGCGGTTTCAAGATAAGCCGGAAAGATTTCTACGGTATCGCCTTTGACCCTGAATCTTCCCCTTATAAATTCAATTTCATTTCTTTCATAATGTATTGCGACAAGCTCGTTTAAAATATGCTGTCTTGTTTTTTCTACTCCCGCAACGATTTCAACGCACATATTTCGGTAATCCGACGGAGAACCGAGATTGTATATGCAGGAAACCGACGCAACGACAATAACGTCTTTTCTCTCCAGCAGAGAAGTCGTGGCTTTCAGACGAAGCCTGTCTATGTGATCGTTTACGGAAGAATCTTTTTCAATATAAGTATCGCTTGAAGGAATATATGCTTCCGGCTGGTAATAATCGTAATACGAAATGAAATATTCGACGGCATTATCTGGAAAAAAAGATTTAAATTCGGCATAAGTCTGCGCCGCAAGAATTTTATTTGGAGAAATTATAAGCGTAGGTTTCTGCAGTTTTTCTATGACATTGGCCATAACAAAAGTTTTACCCGAACCCGTAACTCCGAGTAAAACCTGAGAATCAATACCGCTGTTATAGTTGCGGCACAATTCCTCAACAGCCTGCGGCTGGTCGCCGGCAGGCTTAAATTTCGATACAAGTTTAAATTTATTGTCCATAGTAATAATGAGTTTGGAGTGTGAAGTGTGGAGAGTGGAGTAAACGGCAGATGTTTCGACTACAGGACTTCGAAACAAAGTCTCTTCGTCCTTTCGCTCAACATGACAACAAAAATAATCTGTCATTCTGAGCAAAGCAAAGAATCAGCCTTTCTGCCGTTACTCAGCTTCCCAACTTCCCAGCTTCTCAGCCTCCGCCGTTATTGCCGTTCACTCCACTCTTCACCCTCCAAACTCCACACTGCCTTTTTTAATAAGGCTGAAATCGGTTTGGTCGAGTATCAGAGGAGTTACCGATATATATCCTTGTTCGATCATATCAATGTCAGTTCCTTTGTTTTTACCTCCGGAAACAAATCTTCCGGACAGTTTATAGCTGAAATTGCCTTTTTTGTCCGTAACCGTTTCAACATTCTCGTCATAAGCTCTTAAACCGAGCGGCACGACTTTAATTCCTTTATAATTTCTGGGTATGTTTATATTAAGGCATATATTTTTAAAACATTTTTTTCTTTTTAATATTTTCGCGGCTATTTCTCTTACGGCGGCAGCCGAATGTTCATAATCCTGGGCATACATTTCCGCCGCGGAAACCGCAAGCGACGGAATGCCTTTAAGAGCCCCCTCTCTTGCTGCGCCGACAGTGCCCGAATAAATCACGTCCTGCCCAAGATTAGGGCAAGTATTGATTCCGGAAACAACCAGATCCACTTTATTTTTCAGAAAAGAATAAAGCCCGTACTTTACGCAGTCGGCCGGAGTTCCCCCTTTTATGGCGTAAAAATCTTTTTCAATTTTTTCGGTTTTTTTGTACTTGGCAAGAGTAATGCCGTGCCCCGTTCCGGACATCTGATGTTTTGGCACAATAACATAAACCTTTGCAATTTTCGATAATTCTTTCACAAGAGGTCGAAGACCAGGTCCTTTCACTCCGTCGTCATTTGAAACTAAAATCGTATGCATTTATATTCCTTTTAACAGCAAAGTGGAGAGTGAAGAGTGAAAAGTGAAGATAAGGTGTTTTCGCTTTGCGAAAACTTATATAGGTTTCGGCAAAGCCGAAACACAATATTTCCACTCTCCACTTTTCACTCTTCACTCTTTCTTATATTCCCTTTATTATTTCATCCGCCATTATTTCCTGCGGGAGCATCAAAGCGGATGAAACGCTTTCTTTGTCGGGTTTAAAATTATTTTTAATATTTTCGACGGCGCCGGCTAAATTTTCAGGCGTCAAATCTTTTTCTTCGATTATAGTCATATTTCCGCTTTGCGCGGCTTCTTTGGCATTATAATATTGGTGGTTGTCCGCGGCATAAGGATAAGGAACTAAAACTGCAGGCTTGCCCAACAGCTGAAGTTCAAAAACCGCGCCCGCTCCGGCTCTGCAAATTACCGCGTCTGAAGCCGCATAAGCGCTTGCAATATCGTGCATATAATCAAAAACTTTATAATTTTTTTCATTTGCGGCTTTATTTTTTATTTCTTCATGACCCTTTTTGCCGGTAATATGTATTGCCTGCATGTTAATTTTTTTTGAAAGTATTTTTACGGCGTCAAAAGCCGTTTCATTAAGTTTTACGGCGCCGAGACTTCCGCCGAAAATCATCAGCGTGAAAATATTTTTATCGAATTTCAAAGCATCGCATCCACCGTCTTTGACGGCGGCAAAAATTTCCTTTCTGACGGGATAGCCGGTAAATACAATATTTTTTTTGTTTTTAAAATATTTTTCCGATCCTTTAAAACTTATCATGGTTTTATCAGCAAAACGGTTTAATAATTTATTTGCCATTCCCGGGATCGTATTTTGTTCGTGGATATAAGTTTTCTTTCCGCATATTTTTGCCGCGATCACGGCAGGCACGGAAATATATCCGCCGACGCCTACAACAGCAGCAGGTTTATATTTAAATATATTTCTTAACGCTTTAAAAAAAGCAAGATCCAATTTTAGTAAAAACATAAAAAATGAAAATGAAAGCTTTCTCGGCATTCCGGAAAAATTAAAAGGCACATATTCAAAACCGCTGTTTTTTATTATTTCGACGGACGCTTCATTATTGCTTATGAAAAAAACCGGATCAAATCCCTTTTCTTTCATCTCCAAAGCCAAAGCTATGCCCGGATAAATATGTCCGCCCGTACCGCTTGCGGCGATGATAATGTTCATATTTTTCATTAAACCTCTTTTTGGGAAGATGAGAAGTTGGGAAGATGGGATGCTGAGAGGAACTCTGGCCGTTTCGTCTTTGTTATTATCCTCGTCTTGCCAAACTTCTGAACTCCCGCCTTTCTGCAGTTATCCGGCTTCTCAACTTTTGTCTTTTTTGTACTGTGATAAATTTATCAGTATTCCGGCGGCAGCCATACTTATAACAATCGAAGTTCCTCCGAACGATATAAACGGAAGCGGCAATCCTTTTGCCGGAAAAACTCCGGTGGCAACGGATAAATTTATCAATGCCTGAAATACTATTAAAAAAGTTATTCCCAGAGCAAGATATTCGGCAAACGTATCCGGAACATTTTTACTTATATTAATCCCTTTAAAAAAGATATAAATAAAAAACGCGATAACGCAGGCAGCGCCGATAAAACCAAGTTCTTCGCCGACTATCGGAAATATAAAATCAGTGTGGGCTTCGGGAAGATACATAAGCTTCATTTCGCTTTTACCGAGTCCTTTACCGAAAAAACCGCCTGAACCTAAAGCATAAAGAGATTGTTTGACCTGATAAGACGCAGCGTCGACATTTATTATCGAATCAAAATAATCTCTCATTCTGGCAAGCCTGTACGGCTTTCTTATTATCTCTTCAATAACCAAAAGAGCAGTTGCTCCCGTCATAGCTAAAACAGCCTTGATCCTTATTCCCGCACAAAACAGCATTGCAAAACATACAACGAAAATCAATATCGGAGTGCCTAAGTCGGGTTCAACGGCTATCGGAACTATTATAAGCAATAAAAAAACAATAGGAGCAATCAGCCCTTTCCACTCGCCGATCAACTCTTTTTTTCTCTCAATAAAATCCGCCATTATTATTACCGTGGCTATTTTGGCTATTTCGGAAGGCTGAAAAGTAAAAAAAGAAAAATAAAACCATCTTTTCGCGCCGCCTCTGGTCACGCCGAAAATTAAAACGGCGATAACGGCTATTAAAGCAATAATATAAAGAACTTTCGCGTATTTGCGGTAAAACTTATAATCTATAAAAAAAGTCGTTATTGCCATGGCGACAAACCCTATCGCTACCCAAATCATCTGTTTAAGAAAAAACATATACGGGCTTGACCATCTGACATCGGCCATTATAACGCTTGAAGAAAACACCATCAGCGCGCCGAAAATTACTCCCAGCAAAATAACCGTGAATAATGACATATCGTATTTTTTTATATC
This sequence comes from Endomicrobiia bacterium, assembly GCA_009776745.1. GTDB lineage: Bacteria > Elusimicrobiota > Endomicrobiia > Endomicrobiales > Endomicrobiaceae > Endomicrobium_B. The sequence goes on from WRNH01000057.1 coordinate 7,011, forward strand.
TATGTTGAACATGTTAGTTCCATATAAGAGTGAAAATTGAAGAGTGGAGAGTGTAAATATTGAATTTCGGCAAAGCCGAAATCTATTAATAAGTTTTCGCAAAGCGAAAACACTTTATTTTCACTTTTCACTCTTAACTCTTCACTCTGCCGTTTTTATTAACCATTTTTTTAAAAACTTTGCCGCGTTCTTCGAAATTTTTGAACTGGTCGAAAGAAGCGCATGCGGGCGAAAGAAGCACAATATCGCCTTTTTCAGCGCAGGCAAATGCCTGCTTGACCGCGGTTTCAATATTGCCGCAGTCCGCAAAAACTGCTCCCTGCAAATCTTTTTTTATTTTTTTTGCCGCTTCGCCTATCAAAAATATTTTTTTTACTTTTTCTTTTACAAGTTTCTTAAGAGGCGTATACGGCGCTCCTTTATCAAGACCGCCCATTATAAGCAGAATATTTCCAGTAAAAGCCTCCAAAGCGACTCTTGCTGAATCGACATTAGTCGATTTGGAATCATTATAATAATGTACTCCATTAACTTCTTTTACAAACTCAATCCTGTGTTCGACGCCTTTATAAAAAGATATCACTTTCTCTATTATTTCGGGTTTTACGCCGGCACAATATGAAGCTGCTGCGGCGGCGAGTATATTTTCGACATTGTGCATGCCGGGGATTTTTATTTTCGGAGTTACAGTGATTTTTTTCTTATTTAAAAAAATACGTATTTTTCCCTCGTCGTAAAAAACGCCTTCTTTGAGAGGTTTTCTGCTTATAAATATCTTTTTTGCTTTTGTCAAAGCCGACAAATCCCTGCATTTTTTATCGTCAAAATTTATAACGGCAAAATCATTTTTTTTCTGGTTTTTAAATATTACGGATTTTGCGGCCGCGTATTTGACCATCGTTTTATGATGCTCAAGATGATCCGGCGTAATATTAAGAAGAACGGAAATATCCGGCCTGAAATCCGGCGTATCTTCAAGCTGATAACTGGATAATTCCATTGTAATAATAGTATTTTTCGTAGTTTTTAAAGCTTTATCCGAAAGAGGAAAGCCTATGTTTCCGGCCACTATGGAATCTTTATACGCGGCTTTTATTATTTTTGAAATCAAATCCGTCGTAGTCGTTTTGCCGTTTGTGCCTGTTATTGCGATAATTTTTTTATACTTTGAATTATCCAAAGAAAATTCCAATTCGCTTATAACCGGAATTTTATTTTTTTTCGCTTTTTTCAGTATTTCTGCGTCGAAATGAATGCCTGGGCTTTTTATTATTACATCGGAATTAAGTATTTTATCGGAATGTCCGCCAAACTCTTTTACAGCTTTTTTGCTTAGATTTTTTATCTCTCTTTCTTTGCCGCTGTCGCTGCCGAATACTTTATATCCGAGTTTTACGGCAAGATTAGCCGCGGCAATGCCGCTTTTCCCAAGCCCTAAAATGCCGGCGCATTTTATTTTTTTCACCGCCTACCTCAACTTAAGCGACGCGAAAGAAAGAATCGCGAGTATTATCGCAATTATCCAAAATCTTATCGTAACTTTCGTTTCCGACAAACCCAGCACTTCAAAATGGTGGTGCAAAGGAGCCATTTTAAAAAATCTTTTCTTTGTTCTTTTATAAACCGAAACCTGTATCAAAACCGAAAGAGCCTCTATGACAAAAACTCCGCCGATCAGCACAAGAATCAGCTCCTGTTTAATAGACACCGCCGTCATCCCGAGAACGCCGCCCAAAAAAAGGCTTCCCGTATCGCCCATAAATACTTCCGCGGGATGAGCATTGTACCATAAAAAACCGAGCCCAGCGCCCACAACCGCCAAAAGAAAAACCGTAATTTCTCCGGCTCCGGAAACAGGCACGATTTTTAAATAGTTAGCGATCTGAAAATGTCCCGCAAAATAAGCAAATAATGCCAGCGTAAACGCGGCAATGACAATACATCCCGCGGCAAGTCCGTCTAAACCGTCCGTTAAATTAACGGCATTGGAGCTGCCTACAACGATTATCATCACAAAAACAAAATAAAAAAATGATAAATCTACAAAAACGCTTTTAAGGTACGGAATATTGACTAAGGTGGCATATTCCGGGTTGGCAGGAAAAAAACTTAAATAAGCTGCAAAAGATACCGCAAAAAAGGTTTGTCCGAAAAGTTTGCCTTTTGCGGACAGACCGTTCGGATCTTTTCTTTTCAATTTAATATAATCATCCCAAAAACCTATAAAACCCAGCCACAAAGTTCCGCTGATAAGCCAAAGTATAAATCTGTTATCAAGCCTTGTCCAAAGCAGCGCCGACACAACTATTGAAAGCAAAATCAGAACCCCGCCCATCGTGGGAGTTCCGCTCTTGGATTGATGCGTTGAAGGTCCGTCAGATCTTATATGCTGGCCGACTTTCATATTTCTTAATTTTCTCACCACATAAGGGCCTGCCAGAAAACAAATGACAAGGCTTGTTAAAACCGCTCCGCCCGCCCTGAAAGTTATATATTGGAATACGTTAAAAGGACTGAAATAACCGCTGAGATTATAGAAAATATGGTATAGCACTATTTTTCCCTTTCAGTTAATATTTTTTGAAATGAATTATAAATATCTTCAAGTTTCATGCCGCGGGAACCCTTAAACAAATACACGGTTTTTGGAGTATTATTCGCTTTTTTTAAGAATTCTAAAAGCTCTTCGCCGTTTTCAGCTCTGTAAACAGGTTTTTTGTTTACGGCTTCCTTTGTATTTTTGCTCAACTCTCCCAGGAGATATACATTTTGTATCCTTTGCAGTTCATTTATAAATTTTCCAAGCTCTTTATGATAGCGCGGAGAATCGTCTCCAAGCTCAAGCATGTCTCCCAAAACTAAATTTATATCGCTGTCAGGATAAGATTCGCATACTCCCTGAACCGACTCTTTCACGGAAGAAGGATTCGCGTTGTATGCGTCATTTATCAAAATTATTCCCGAGTCTGCCGTAAATGTCTCCATTCGCATCGCAGGAGGCGTAAATGACTCTATTCCCGCTTTAATTTCTTCCATGCTGCACCCCAACCCGCTCGCAGCCGCGGCTGCGGCCAAGGCATTTACGATATTAAATTTCCCTTTCACGGAAATCATCACTTCGATAACTTTGCCGTCAATATAAAGTTCAAATTTAGGTTTCTCCGACCACAAAGTTATATTGCGCGCATAAACGTCAGCTCCGCCGTAAAGTCCGAATTTTATAACTCTGGAATATATTTTCTGCGAAACGTTTTTCAAAATTTCATCATCGGCATTCAGCACGACAAACCCGTCGGATGAAACGCCGTTTAAAAGGGCTCGTTTCTCTTTAAAAACGCCTTCCGGCGAACCGAAAGTTTCAAGATGCGAACAGCCTATATTCGTAATTATTCCGACATCGGGAGCTATTATGTCCGATAAAATTTTTATTTCGCCGTAAAGAGACGTCCCCATTTCAAATATTGCGTATTCCGTATCCATTTGAAGATTTAAAACCGACAGCGGAAGCCCGACTCTGTTATTAAAACTGCCCTTATTCCAAACGGTTTTTCCCTTTCTCTTCAGTATAGAGGCAAGTATTTCTTTCGTGGTAGTCTTTCCGTTCGATCCCGTTATTCCTATAATTTTAACTTTTTCACAGCGTTTCCTGTATGCTTTAGCCAGATCGCCTAAAGCGACAAGCGCATCTTTGACTTTAACAATCGACGGAAAGTGAGGAAACGGATTTGCCAAATATATATCGTCTCTGGAGTAAATTATCCCTCCGGCTTCTCTTTCTATGCATTCTTTTATAAAATCATGTCCGTCAAAAGTTTGCCCTTTCAAAGCAAAATAGAACTGCCCTTTTCTGACAGTTCTTGAATCGATTGAAACGCTTTTAACAAGAAGATTCGGATCGCCAAGTAAAAACTTCCCGTTTACAGCTTTGACAAGATCTTTAAGATAAAATGATTCCATCAGAAATTAAACTCCTTTTGCTCTGTCTGCCTGTCAGAAGAATCTTTCCGTTTTGCTTTTAATTCCAAATATTTTTCCGCCGTTTCTATGTCGTTAAAATGTATTTTCTGCGCGCCTATAATCTGATATGTCTCATGGCCTTTTCCTGCCAGAAGGATCATATCCCCCTTCCGAGACATCATGACAGCTTCTTTTATGGCCTGTTCGCGGTCAACTACGACTTTATAATTTTTTGCGCCGGCTCTTTTTATCCCGACTTCAATATCTAAAATGATTTGGTACGGCTCTTCATTCCTCGGGTTATCGGATGTTACAAAAACAAAATCGCTCATTTCAACGGCAGTTTTTCCCATGACAGGCCTTTTTGTCCTGTCCCTGTCGCCGCCGCATCCGAAAACCGTTATTATTCTTTTAGGTTTTAAATTTTTCAGCGCCGCGAGAACGTTTTTCAATGCGTCGTCGGTGTGGGCATAATCGACGGCTATTTCGAAACCGGAATCTTTCGTATCGACTCTTTCAAGTCTTCCCGGAGCCTGCGACGAACAATTCAACCCTTCAACGGCTTTTTTAAAATCGATTCCGCAGCTCAGGCAAGCCGCCAATGAAGCCAAAGCATTATAAACATTATGAAGCCCTATGTGTTTTATTTCCGCTTTTTCCGCAGCGTTTTTAACAGTTATATCAAAACTGCTTCCCGCGCCCGTAACGGAAATATTTTCAGCTTTAAAATCAGCGTCTTCTCCGGATTTCGCGCCGTACATTATTTTTTCGGCGCTGATATTAATTTTTGAAAGCTTTTTCCCGTAATTATCATCAACATTGATTATAGCATACTTCGCATTGTTTTTTATACCTTTTCCAAGCCCCGTAAAAAGGAGGCTCTTTGCTTCAAAATAGCTGTCTATATCTTTATGTAGATCCAGATGATCCGGCGTCAAATTAGTAAAAACCGCAATATCAAAATCTATTCCCGCAACTCTTCCCAAGGCCAAAGCGTGTGAAGAAACTTCCATTACGAGGTATTTTATTCCGGAATCGGCCGTCTCTCTCATCATTCTGTAAATATCCGCGGACTGCGGAGTGGTGTTCGGAGCGTCAAAAACTTTTCCGGCATATCTGTAATTGACCGTGCCTATAACGCCGCATTTTATTCCGTTATATCCCAAAATGCTTTCTATCATATAAGTTATTGTCGTTTTTCCGTTAGTGCCGGTGATTCCTATTATCGTCATCTCTCTGTCCGGATGATTATAAAACACGGCGCAAAATTCGGACATAAACTTAAAAATATCTTTCGTTATTATTTGGGCAGCCGGAATATTGTCGTCTTTATTTTCTGCGACAACCGCCGACGCGCCTTTTGAAACGGCGTCCATAATAAACTTTTTTCCGTCGGTATTATGTCCCGGAAGCGCAAAAAAAACATCTCCTTTTTTCAAAGTTCTGCTGTCATAAGAAACGCCGGATATATCCGTATTCCCGTCTCCGTACAAAACAGCGTCCGGCAAATGCATAATATCTTTTATCTTCATTTTTTTACCTTTTTTTACCGTCATTTTTTTTTATTTTATCGTTTTTGACAGCTTCAGGCTCGTCTTTCGGAATATTTAAATACTGCGCGGTTCTTTCCGCTATTCTGGCAAAAACTGGAGCGGCCACGGATGACGCATAATAATCTCCTTTAGGCTCGTCGATAACGACAAGAATGGCAAGCTCGGGGTTCATTGCGGGAACAATGCCGCAAAATGAAGCGATATAATGTTTAGTAGAGTATGTGCGCGTCGCAGGGTCGATCTTCTGGGCTGTGCCGGTTTTTCCGCCTGTTGAATATCCCTGAACTTTTGCCGACCTGCCGGTTCCCTTATCAACAACATTTTTAAGAAGAGATTTTACCTCATCGGCGGCTTTTTCGCTTACAACCCTTCTTATCTCTTTAGGCTCAAAAAACGATATATTTTCAGGCTGCGTATTTTCAATATTCTTTATTATTATGGGTTTCATAAGAATACCGCCGTTTGCCACGGCCGAAAAAGAATTTATCAGCTGCAAAGCCGTAACGCCTATACCCTGCCCGAACGAAACCGTCGGCAAAGTCATCACGTTCCAATTTTTCTCGTCAAGAAGAAGACCTTTTGCTTCGCCCGGAAGATCAACTCCGCTCAATGAATAAAAACCGAACTTTCTTATGTAATCGTAAAAGCCGACGCTCCCGAGTTTTTGCGCGATTTTTACCATTCCTATGTTTGAAGATTGCTCCATTGATTTGCTGAGAGAAGCATAGCCCGTAATTTTGTGGTCGTCTCTTACCGTATGATTTCCTATCTTCATTCTGCCGTTTTCCAAATAAAAATTATCCGACGTTTTGATTTTATTATTGTCAAGAGCCGCGGCGACAGTAACGATTTTAAAAGTTGAACCCGGTTCGAATATATCGCTTATCGCGGAATTTCTAAGCGCGCTCAAATTTTTTATTTTATCTCCGGAGTCAAAATCGGGAAGCGAAACCATAGCTAAAATCTCGCCGTTTTTAGGATTTTGTACGATACAAACCGCTTTCTTCGCATTATAATCCGAAAAAACTTTCCTAAGTTCCTGTTCGGCTATAAACTGTATATTTTTGTCTATAGTCAAAGTAATGTCAAACCCGCGTATTTTAGACATATCGACAAGCTTATCCTGTATCACTCTTCCCCTTCCGTCTTTATACTGCGTCGTTTTTACCTTTTCTCCCGACAAATACGAATTGCAGATTTTTTCTATTCCTTCAAGCCCGCTTCCGTCCGCGCCCGTTATTCCGAGAATATGCGCCAAAAGCCGGCCTTCCGGATATTGCCTTATGTATTTGCTTTCAAACCCTACTCCGAAAATCTTTTCGGATTTAATTTTTCTGACCATATCCTCGTCAAGATTAAACTCTATGGGAACATAAGACGTATCTCCAAACTCTTGAAGAGTTTTTTGTTTGATTTTAATGCCGTAAGGAGCCAGTTTCTTTTTAACTTCGTCAAGATCGGCAATAATTTTCGGATCAATAAAAAGATTGTATCTTCTTACGCTTGTCGCAAGCACCCTGCCTTTTGCGTCGAGGATATCTCCTCTCTTGGGTATTTCAACGTTTTCGCGTTTTATCATTCTCTCCACGGCTTTATTTATCTTTCCGTACATAAAAACCTGAACGTATATAAGCTTGGCAAACAAAGCAAAAAAAATGAAAAGCACGGCAACTGCCGCTGCTTTTCTTCTGCTGACTGTTTTATTGTTATTTTTCATTTTAAAATGAATGCCTTTAAAAAACCACGGCTTGTCATCCGGACTCCGAAATATCAGTTTTAATCGATGTACACTATATCTTTTTCCGCCGGTTTGTACAGATTTTTATCACGCGCTATTTTATCCATCTTTTCCAAAGCAAGTATTGAGTTTATTTTAAGACGCAGACTGTCATTCTCGGAGTTTATTCTTTCATATTCGTTTTTCAGTTCGCTTACCTTATATCCGAATCTGACGGCAGTCGTCTGCTGCCAAAGATAAACAAAAACTCCGAATATTATGCAAATAACGGCTAATACGGGTCTGTACATATATTCTCCAACACAATTAATAATTGGGGCAATGCCCCGCACGACAACTACTCCCTGCTCACTACTAACTCTCTCTGCTTTTCCGCTGCTCTGATTTTAGCGCTTCTGCTACGCGGATTAACGCGCATTTCTTCTTCATCTGCCGTTACGACTTTTTTTGTAAGTATATTATATATGCCTTCGGAAGATTTCCGTCTGAAATCCTGTTTTACGATTCTGTCTTCAAGCGAGTGGAAACTTATTATTACTATACGGCCTTTACCGTCTAACAAGTCCGGAGCGGAATTCAAAAGTCCTTCAAGATTATCAAGTTCCCCGTTAATAAAAATTCTTAAAGCCTGAAAAACTTTTGTAGCGGGATTTATTTTACCTTCATGCCTTTTGACGGAACGTACTATGTCCTGCAGCTCAACCGGCGTATTTATAATGCCTCTTTTTCTGCGTTCGGTAATTGCTTTTGCTATCTGTCTGGAAAGATGTTCTTCGCCGTATTTATAAAAAATATCCGCAAGTTCTTCCTGAGCGTATTTATTTATCACTTCTTTCGCGGTCAGAGGATTTCTAACATCCATACGCATGTCTAGATTCTTTGAATTAAAAGAAAATCCGCGCTCCAGATCGTCAAACTGTTTTGAAGAAACTCCGATATCAGCTAAAATACCGTCAACTTTATTTATTCCTATATTTGCCAAAGCCGATTTTATATTCTTAAAATTGTCTCTGATAAAAGTTACCCGATTATTAAAATCCGCCGAACGCTCTTTAAATCTTTCAAAAGCGTCTCCGTCCCAATCAAAAGCTATCATTTTGATATTTTCAAATTTTTTCAGTAAGTAAGAGGTATGCCCGCCTCCGCCGAAAGTGCAGTCAACGTATAAACCGTCAGGATTATTAACAAGATATTCTGCAGACTGTGAAGGCATTACCGGAATGTGATACATATTATTTAAAAAATAACATTTTGCACGCCACAATTATCATCAGCACGGCAAAACATTTCCTCAATATATTTTCCGGAAGAGCAGCCGCGAAATAAGCTCCTATAAATCCGCCCAGAATAAAACCGGCTCCTATCAAAGCGGCAATCCCCAAATTAACATGACCTTTTTTGTAATAAACCATCATAGAAACAAAACTCAGCATTATTACGGCAAGAGAAGTGCCCTGAGCCTGATGCTGGGTCATTTTCAAAAATATTATCATAAGCGGAATCAAAACAATCCCGCCGCCGACCCCCATAAGCCCGCTTAAAATCCCGCCTGAAAGACCGATGAACAAACAAGTTAGAATATCCATAAATTTAGTTAGTAAGGGCTTCTCTAAAAACCTGTATTTTCAGTGTCGTCATTGCGGCCCCCGAGCCGCAATCTCGTCGTGAACCACAGATTGCGGGTCAAGCACGCAATGACAAAAGCGGGGTTACCCTTACTAATTGTCGTTAAACAGGCGGACTGTACACCGAATTCTGTTTTTCAAAAAGAAAACTTTTTGAAAGCGCGATCATTTCTCTGCCGTTAAAATCGCTTTTAACGGTCAAGCGGCCATACTTCAGCCTTGCATTCCGGTAAGGATTTAGCCGTTTCACCTTTTGCGTTGCCGCAAAAGCTTATCCTCTTTCAAGGATACTCCGCCGTTTCCGGCAAAAGCGTCTCTGCTCGCACCTCTGCGCTCGCGCGCTGCAGGAGTTGCCTGCTACCGTTTTCCGTATACGGCAAGCCGTAAACGGTTAAAGTTCGGACTTTCCTCTTCACAAAAACTAAAAGTGAAGCGATCGCCGTCCGCCTGTTTAACG
>WRNH01000058.1 GCA_009776745.1 Endomicrobiia bacterium
TCCTTTTTCAGCCTTTCCTGCTCGGCTTTCTCCGCGGCTTTTCTTTCCGCTTCTTCGCGTTTGGCCGCTTTTTCTGCTTCTTTTCTTTCGTTCTCAAGAAATTTCTGCCTTTCTTTTTCTATCTCCTGAGCCGCTTTGGCTTCTTCCGCGGCTCTTTTTTTAGCAAGTATTTCTTCCTGTTTTTCTCTCTCTATTCTCGCTTTCTCTTCAGCTTTTTCTGTTTTTTTGCGGCCGGCTTCTTTTATGGATTCTTCGCGATCTCCTTCTTCAACTTCGTCGGCTGCCTGCTGCTCTTTTACTGCTGTCGCATCATCTTCGCCTTCCGTCTCTTTTTGCACAAGCATGGATGCTTTTTCTTCTTCGGCAGCTTTCAGCTTGGCTGCCAAAATTTCCTGTTTCTCTTTTTCTATTCTTATTTTTTCTTCAGCATCCGCTTTTATCCGCTCTATCTCGGCGGCTTTGGCCTTGGCTTCATCTTCAGCTTTTTTTCTTTTTTCTTCGGCAAGTTTTTCCTGTTTTTCGCTTTTTATTCTTGATTTCTCTTCTTCCTCTGCCTGTTTTTTCGCTAAAGCTGCCGCTTTTTTAGCTTCTTCAGCCGCTCTTTTAGCTTCTGCCGCTTCCTGTTTCTCTTTGGCTATCCTTGATTTCTCTTCTTCCTCCGCCTGTTTTTTTTCTAATGCCGCAGCTTTTATTTCTTCTTCGGCTTTTTTCTTTAATTCCTTTTCATATTCTTCTCTTTCTTTTTCAAGTTTTATACGTTCTTCTTCGATCAGGCGTCTCTCTTCTTCAAGACGTTTCTTCTCAGCGTCAAGTTTTTCTCTTTCTAATCTTACCGTTTCATCATCTTCTACGCTCTGACTTGGAAGTTCCTCTTCTTCGGCTTCTTGCCGTTCTCTTAATCTTTCAGCGGCCAGCTCTTCATCGGTAAGAATAATTTTTTTCTTAACTCTGGAATTTTTTTGGGTTTTATAAATTACGTTTTGCGAATACGCAGGCAATATTGAAGAAAACGTAAAAATAAACGCTAAAATCAAAATAAAAATTGTTTTTTTCATTTTGTCTCTCTTTTATAAATATAATTATTATAGTTATATAAAGCATAGCAAAATGTTGCTGAAATTTGAAGGACTTTTTTAGTCAAAAGAAAAAAGCCCCCATTTTTCATATCGGGGGCTTTTTCTTTTTAATGACAATGATGCCGCATAATGTATTGCCTTGCGGCAACATAATGTAATGTGTACTTCATTATCATGTGCATAGCGCGTATCATGTCCCAAAAGGGACGCACCATTGTCTTTAATATTCCGGCATGGGAGGCATTCCGCCGCCCATAGGCATCTTAGAGTTTTTTTCCGGTATGTCGGTGACCAGTGTTTCCGTAGTAAGAATAAGGCCTGCTATTGACGCGGCGTTTTCAAGCGCCGTTCTCGTAACTTTCGCAGGGTCGACTATACCGGCTTTTATCATATCGACATATTCGTTTGTATCGGCATTGTATCCGTAAGACGCATCTTTTGAATTCTTAACTTTATCGACTATAACCGATGCTTCCAAACCGGCATTCTCCACTATCATTCTCATAGGCCCTTCAAGAGCTTTGAGAACTATCGCGATTCCGGTTGCTTCATCGGCGTCAGCGGCTTTAATTTTTTCAAGGATCGCCTGAGCCTTGAGAAGAGACACTCCGCCGCCCGCAACTATTCCTTCTTCAACTCCGGCTCTTGTCGCGTTTAACGCGTCTTCAACTTTGAATTTCTTAGTTTTCATTTCGGATTCGGTTGCGGCGCCGACATTGACGACAGCCACCCCGCCGACGAGCTTTGCAAGCCTTTCCTGAAGTTTTTCTTTATCGTAATCGGACTTTGTTTCTTCGATCTGTTTGCGGATCGTCGAGATTCTCGCTTCAATTTCTTTTTTCTCACCCATTCCGGAAACAATAGTCGTATTTTCTTTGTCTACTACGACTCTTTTTGCCTGTCCGAGCATTTCGATTGCGGCTTTATCAAGCTTCAAACCGGTCTCTTCGGATATGACCGTTCCGCCGGTAAGAATGGCGATATCCTGAAGCATATCTTTTCTTCTGTCGCCGAAACCCGGAGCTTTAACGGCCATAACTTTCAAAGTTCCCCTGATTTTATTGACGACCAAAGTAGCAAGCGCTTCGCCTTCAATGTCTTCGGCGATTATCATAAAAGCTCTTCCCGTCTGGACAACTTTTTCAAGCAAAGGAAGAATTTCCTGCATCGAACTTATTTTTTTATCGGTAATGATTATGTAAGGCTCCTCAAGGATCCCCTGCATTCTTTCGGTGTCCGTAACAAAATAAGGAGAGCAGTAACCTCTGTCAAACTGCATACCTTCGACGACATCCAAAGTAGTTTCTGAAGATTTTCCTTCTTCAACGGTGATCACGCCGTCTTTTCCGACTTTTTCCATCGCGTCGGCAATCAAATTTCCAATCTCTTTATCGCTTGCCGAAATTGAAGCGATCTGTGCGATCTCTTCTTTATTTTTTACCTGTTTCGCGGTTTTTTTAATCTCTTCAATTACCGCGGCCGTAGCTTTTTCAATGCCTTTCTTTATGTGGTTGGCATTCGCGCCGGCGGTAATGTTCTTTAAACCTTCGTTTATCAAAGACTGCGCCAAAACCGTTGCCGTGGTTGTTCCGTCGCCGGCAATATCATTGGTTTTGGAAGCGACTTCTTTTACAAGCTGCGCGCCCATATTTTCAAAAGGATCTTCAAGTTCGATCTCTTTCGCTATGGTTACGCCGTCATTGGTAATCGTCGGCGAACCGAACTTTTTATCCAAAACGACATATCTGCCTTTCGGACCAAGCGTAATCTTTACTGCATTTGCGAGTTTATCAACCCCGCTTTTCATAGCCTTGCGCGCTTCATCATTATAAATCAACTGCTTTGCCATTTTACTTCTCCTTTTACGGCAATTACGAATTACGGGGACTTCGTCCCAATTACAAATTCAACGGTAAAAAGCTTTTTAGTCTTTTATTTGTAATTCGTAATTGTCTTTTTTATTCTATTATTCCCAAAACATCATCCTGACTCATTATCAAATATTCTTTATCGTCAATTTTTACTTCGGTTCCGGAATATTTTCCGAAAAGCACCTTGTCGCCGGCTTTTACGTCTAAAGCTATAACTTTTCCATCATCGGTGATTTTTCCCTTGCCCGCCGCTATAACTTCGCCTTCCTGAGGTTTTTCTTTCGCGGTATCAGGAATGATAATTCCGCCCTTTTTTACTTCTTTTGCCTCGGCAGGCTTAACTAAAATTTTGTCGCCTAATGGTCTGATCATCTTTTACTTCCCCCTTTTAAAGACAATTACAAATTTATGTGTTTCGGCAAAGCCAAAACTTATTATGGGATTTTAGCCCTGCAAAAACACATCGATCCTTAATTCTTCATTGCCGTTTTATTATTATCACTCTACTGCTTAGATTGCCGATTATATAAAATTATTTTTTATTATGTCAATACCGGCCGCGGCAAAAAATACGACACGTCCGCATCTGCCCTATGCCTAAATTATATTCCGACAAAAACGCCGAAGCTGATGTTCGGCTGATTGTCGTACATAGACACTGATGCGCTGATATTTATCATGTCTAATTTTAAATTCCCGCCGAAACCGTAGCCAAAACCATAAGCGTTTGAAGACATGCCGGAATAATAAGACGACACCGCATGCAAAGCGGTAATATCATATGTAATAAAAACATACGGCTGTATATAAGGAACAAGTCCGAAATACGCGGTAGTTCCCGTTTTTAAATTCCAAAGATTGAATTTTCCCAAATTGCTCTCATTATAAACAAGATAATTATATACCGACTGCACATAAATAGTCGGGATATGCATTTCGTCTTCGCTTCTCAAAATTTCATACCTCAGCCCGCCGCCGAAAAGCGCCGAATCGTTAAAATATGATAATCTTATTATTGCGTCATATCTGTCGATAAAACCCAGTTCAGCCTGCAAAATAGGATAATAAATTGCCGTTTCGCCGGACATTCTTACTATCAAATTATCTTTCGCGGTTTCCTGATATGACATTTTAAGGCTAAGCCTAAGATTTAATTCGCCTATGCCGAAACTCCCGCCGATTCCGGAAGATCCTCCGGCTATTGCCTGCCCGACGTCTTTAGTAAAAATATCAAGAGCCTTTTGCGCAATATCCTTTTTTTGTTTTTGACTTAAGCCCGAAGACGGATCAAGCCCAATACCGTTAAGAACATAATTAAAAGCATTATAAGGTTCGGCAAAAGCATTTCCGCAAAAAAATAAACAAGCTAAAATCAGTATTTTTTTCATTTGCAGCTCCTAAATTAGAGACAGACTTTTGTTTTGCCGCTGCCAAACTTTTAAGCCTCTAATTCTTCCTTTTTTTGTTTTTTTCCCAAATGATCTTTATCCCTTCCAAAGTCAGATCCGGACATATCGCTTCAATTTCTTTTATCTCTCCGGACATCAGCTCCGCAAGTCCGCCGGTCGCTATTATATGATTAACTTTCATTTCTTTTTTTATTCTTGATAATATCTCTTTTATAAGTCCGATATATCCGAAATACAGTCCCGATTGCATACATTCAACCGTAGAACTTCCGATCGCTTTTGAAAGTTTTTTCATTTCTACCTGGGGCAGCTGCGCGGTTTTAATGTTCAAAGACCGCGCCGATATCGCAGGTCCCGGCGCAATCGAACCGCCTAAATATCTTCCTTTTAAATCTATACAGTCGAAAGTTGCAGCTGTTCCGAAATCTATAACTACGGTCCCTCCGCCGTAAAGCGAATAGGCCGCGACCGCGTCGGCAATTCTGTCAGCTCCGACTTCTTTAGGATTGCCGTATGCAAATTTCAATCCGCCGTTGTTTATATGGTCAACAAAAAATGTTTTTTTATTGAAATACTTTTTTACAAGCTCTTCAAAAACGCTGTTTAACGCCGGAACAACGCTTGCGACCGCTACGTGCGAAACGCTTTTTGCGTTAAGATCCGAATAATAAAATATATCCATGAGCAATGTGCCGTACTCGTCCGCAGTCCGCCCTTTAACAGTAGACATTCTCCAAACTTTCACGGGACTCTTTTCCGGTTTCCGGTTGACGAAACCAAAAAGCCCTATCGTTATATTCGTATTTCCAACGTCAATCGTAAGCAGCATAACTACCTCTTTAAAAATAATCGTTGATTGGGTTTCGCAGAATCAAAAACCTGTTATCGGGTTTTCGCTAATTTGTAATTGGGTGTCTCGAAAAACCTGTATTTTCAGTGTCGTCATTACGGCCCCCGAGCCGCAATTGTTAAAAAGACATTATTCCACAGCAGACTGCCCTGAGCGCAGCCGAAGGGTGAACCATAGATTGCGGGTCAAGCCCGCAATGACAAAAGTGGGGTTTTTAGAGAGACCCTATTGCCGTTATTGCTACGATCAGCGGCATATTTTCGACTTCCAGTTTATATATTGCTTCGGGTCCCAGATCTTCAAACGCGGCGATATCCGCTTTCTTTACGGTTTTTGAAAGCAGCGCCGCAACCCCGCCCGCGGCAATCATATAAACGGCTTTATTTTTTTTTATCGCGTCAACGACAAAATCGTTTCTGGATCCCTTTCCTATCAAAATTTTCACGCCTTCGTCAAGCATGCGCGGAGTAAAAACATCCATTCTCGATGATGTTGTAGGGCCGCACGCGCCTATTATGTTTCCGGGTTTTGCGGGAGACGGTCCGCAATAATAAATTGCGCTGCCCTTTAATTCAAAAGGAGGTTTTTCTCCGGAGTCAAGCAATTTAATAAGCCTTGCGTGAGCCTCATCTCTTGCCGTGTATATTGTGCCGCTAAGCAAAATACGCTGCCCTGCCTTAAGCTTTCCCGTATCAGATATTATTTCCCGTATGTTCATAATTTTATAATCGGGTCTCCTGCTTTTTTCTTGCAGGCGTCATATAATGACCGTTTTTCTTCTGCATGAATGGCATTGAATGTTTACGGCTGCGGGGAGCGACGCTATATGGCACGGTTTAGCATTTATAAATACCGCCAAAGCCGTCGTATTGCCGCCAAGCCCCATTGCTCCGATATTAAGTTTATTGATTTCCTCTAAAAGTTCTTTTTCTTTTTCGCCGTAATAAGGATCTTTATTTTCAGAGCCTATTTCCCTGAGCAAAGCTCTTTTCGCCATTTGGCCGACGCAAGCAAAATCTCCGCCGATACCGACACCGACAACTAAAGGCGGACACGCGTTTTTACCTTTGTCTTTAACAATATCTAAAATAAATTTTTTGACTCCGTTCCAGCCGTCTGAAGGCTGCAGCATTTTTAACGCGCTCGCGTTTTCGCTGCCGCCGCCTTTAGGCATAAAAGTTATTTCTATTTTATCGCCTTCGACAATGTCAATGTAAATATTCGCGGGAGTATTATCGTCCGTGTTTTTTCTTTCAAGAGGGTCTGCAACAACGGATTTTCTGAGATAACCGTTTTTATATCCGGCGGACACGCCTTTATTGACCGCGTCGTAAATACTGCCGCCGTCAATGACAATGTCTTTACCGAGATCAATAAAAAAATTTGCCGTACCGGTGTCCTGGCAAAGAGGAATTTTTTCTTCTTTCGCGATCTCTGAATTTTTTAAAATCTCTTCAAGTATGACTTTTGCCGTTCCGCTTTCTTTTTTTACGCTCTCGTTTAAAGCGTCAACAACATCGCGCGGAAGTTCAAAATTAGCGTCTGCGCAAAGTTTTTCCACGGCCGCGATTATTGCTGTTGATTTTATTATTTTCATGGCAGTTTTAAGGGCTTTAAGCTCATTATTACTTGTATTTTTTTATATAATCCTTCCGCATCATAGTCCGTGTAATGCCGCGGCTTCTTTTTATCATTTCAACAGCCTGGTCAAACAATGCCTCTTTTGTCATTTTTCTGCCGGCGACTTTTTCTTTTTGGGCTCTCATGCCTACCGCCGCCGCAACCTGAGGGAATATTTGCCAGTCATCCATCGTAGGAAGAATTTTTCCGGGCTTTATTTTATTGTCCGCGATACATGCGGCAAGTTCAATTGCCGCGGTTATCGCCATTGTGTCCGTTATCGCGGAAGCTCTTATGTCCAAAACTCCGCGGAATACTCCGGGAAAGCCCAGTGAATTGTTGACCTGATTTTCAAAATCGCTTCTGCCGGTTGCGACAACCGCCGCGCCTGCTTCTTTTGCTTCCCACGGCCAAATTTCAGGAACGGGATTTGCGCAGACAAATACTATCGGATTTTTTGCCATTGCGCTTATCCATTCCTTCTTTATAACACCGGGGCCGGGAGTTGAAAGAGCGATCACCGCGTCAGCATTTTCCATCGCTTCCTTAATGTATCCATGAACGCAGTTTGCATTAGTTTCAAGACACATTTCCCATTTCTCGGGATGTGAAACTTTGAGTTCTGTCCTTCCTTTATGCAATGTGCCTTTTGAATCCGTCATAATCACATTGCCGGGCTTTACTCCGTAAAGCATCAAAAGCCTTGCTATGCAAATATTAGCAGCTCCCGCGCCTATCAGCGCGACTTTAACTTTTCCGGCTTTTTTGCCTACAACTTTCAAAGCATTGATAAGTCCGGCGAGAGTTACAAGCGCAGTTCCCTGCTGGTCGTCATGCCACACGGGTATACGGCATTCTTTTCTTAAAGTCTGGAGAATGGGAAAACATTTAGGCTGGGCTATATCTTCCAGATTTATTCCGCCGAAAGAAGGCTGAAGAATTTTTACCGTTTCAATAATCTTATGCTGGTCTTTGGTGTCAAGGCATATGGGATAAGCGTCAACGCCGCCGAGATATTTATAGAGAAGGGCTTTGCCTTCCATAACCGGCATTCCGGCTTCGGGACCGATATCTCCAAGACCCAAAACTCTGGTCCCGTCGCTTACGACCGCAACGCTGTTCCACTTATTTGTATATTCATAAGCAAGTTCAGGATTTTTATTTATATCGGCGCAAACCGCCGCCACTCCCGGGCTGTACCATATAGAAAAATCATTAAAATCTTTGATCCTGCATTTCGGGACAACTTCAATTTTGCCTTTATAAAAAGGATGCATTTTTCTTGCAAGAACAGAAGGCTCCTGCGCGGCTTTAAGAAGCTTTTTTACGTTTTGTTTCATTTTGATCCCTTTAACATATAAAAAAGAGCGGAGAGTGAAGAGCTGAACTGTTGTGTTTAGGCAAAGCCGAAACACAGCTATAGATTTTCGCGGAGTTTATCCTCCAGTATCCAAATCGGCGGCGAAAACTCCGTATCTTCACTCTCCGCTTTTCACCCTTCACTTTTATCCTTTACAGCGGATAA
The DNA here is from genome assembly GCA_009776745.1 of Endomicrobiia bacterium. GTDB lineage: Bacteria > Elusimicrobiota > Endomicrobiia > Endomicrobiales > Endomicrobiaceae > Endomicrobium_B. Next base: position 8,352 of record WRNH01000058.1, read on the forward strand.
TCCCAATAAACATAACGCTTTTGATTGCTTGTTATACTGTAGTACGCTTCGTCTTTGGTTATCGTATAGTTAGCTAGAAATTTGGCGTCTGAAGATGTGAAATTTCCGGTTTTGTTTGCTACTATGTCGTCCGAGTAATCTAATTCAATCGTATAAGCAACAGCAGGAGTAACCGATAAATCCGTACCCGTTACAAGGATTTTCCCGCCCTTGATAACAAATTCAGATTTAGCGCTTGGAACATATCCGCTTCCTGTTCCCTGGACGCCTTTTATCTCGCCTGACACATTAAGCACAACCACATTAAAAGGTTTAAAAGCGCCTGAAAAATCTTGAACATTAATTATAAAAGCCGGCATAGTCATACTGGCGCCTTTTGCGGTAAACTGTCCCGGATCCGTAAAAGTAATAGACATATCTATTTGTTCGCCTACCACGTCCGTCTTGCGGAACTTAATGTCATATTGGTAAGACCGATATACGGTTCCTGCCATCTGCGCTAGATATGCAGCTCTTTTTACAGTATTATTATAATAATTTGGATTATTAATGCTTGAAGAAATAACAACCTCGGGAGTGCCATGTTGATCTTGTCGCCAGTATTTAAACTCGGGACCGCTTATATGGGATGTCATAACTATGCCGTTTGTATCTGAGAGTCCGAATTCTAAACTGTCCACATATTTACTGTCTGTACCGTATCTCTTTCTGACGACGCTGTTGTCATAAAGATAGCCGTCCGCCAAATCAAAAGCCAGCCTGACATAAAAGTCAGCCTTTTTTGCGGCAACGGCTATAGTATCTATGTAATTATCCGGTTTTGGCGCAGGCGGTATTTTTTTATCGGATTTCGGATTTGAGCAGGCGCATACGGCAATAAACGGTAAAATCAATAAAATTTTTTTCATTTTTCCTCTTAAAGGATCTTTGAACCGTCTTTTAATTCGTATAAATGGCTCTTGTTAAGATTAAAAACCAATTCAATTACCTGATTCGTTTTTGCCTGATTATGGGCATCAACTTTAGCAACAAGCGAATTCTTTCCGGTGTTTAAATGAAGATATATTTCGCTTCCGAGAGGCTCGACGAGTTCAACCATGGCGCTGAAACTGCTTACGTCGCTATTTGCCAGATTATAGAACAATTTATCGTATATGTCTTCCGGTCTTATGCCCATAACAACTTTTTTGCCGGCATGCGGCATAACTTTTTCTTTATGCTGCTTTGGCAAAGCTATTTCAAAAGCGCCTTCATTTAAGAATATTTCGCCGTTTTTATTTATGACATCCACTTCAAAAAAGTTCATCGGAGGACTTCCTATAAAACCCGCGACAAATTTATTTTCCGGATTATCATAAAGTTCAATAGGACCGGCAACCTGCTGTATGATTCCTTCTTTCATAACGCATATCTTATCGCCCATTGTCATAGCTTCCGTCTGGTCGTGGGTAACATAAATCATAGTGTTTTGAAGCCTTTCATGGAGTTTTTTAAGCTCCGCTCTCATCTGGATCCTGAGTTTGGCGTCCAGATTGGAAAGAGGTTCGTCAAATAAAAACACTTTGGGCTTTCTTACGATAGCTCTTCCGACGGCGACTCTCTGTCTTTGGCCTCCGGAAAGCTGTTTGGGACGTCTGCCGAGAAGATGCCCTATTCCGAGAATTTCAGCGGCTTCGTTTACGCGCTGCTGGATTTCTTTCTTACTGTATCCTCTAAGTTTTAAACCGAACGCCATATTATCATATACGGTCATATGCGGATACAGGGCGTAGCTTTGGAATACCATGGCAATATCGCGGTTTTTCGGAGGTATATCGTTAACTTTTACGCCGTCAATAAAAATTTCGCCTTCGGATATTTCTTCAAGTCCCGCGACCATGCGAAGAGTAGTCGTTTTTCCGCACCCCGAAGGACCTACAAGAATACAGAATGACTTATCCGGTATCTCAAGATTAAAATTTTTTACGATATCTAAATTCCCGTACCGCTTCCAGACATTTTTCATGACAATACCGGCCATCTTTCCCCCAGACAAAATTTATTGATTTTTTAAGGAAATATTATTATACCCTTTTAGGATATTCAAGTCAAATTCGATTCGGAAAACAAAGCGAAGAGCGGATACATGGAGTTTTCGCACAGTATCTTCACTCTTCGCTCTTATCATATAGCACTACGCGGTTTCTGCCTTCCTGCTTTGCTTTATATAAAGCTTTATCGGCAGCGTTTATTATCTGCTCTATTGTTTTGCCGTCTTTAGGATAGCTGCTTATTCCGGCGCTTATCGTTACGCTAAAAGTTTTGCCGTCTTCTTTGTATTTTTTATTGCCGACCAGCGCATTTATTTCCTCAGCCGCGGATCTTGCTTCATATTGCGTAGCCATAGGCATGAAAATAATAAACTCTTCCCCTCCGTATCTGCCTATAAGGTCTCCGGACCGGGCGCAGTCAACAAGAATTTTGGCAATGGCGCATAATACTTTATCTCCCGTAAGATGCCCGTATTTGTCATTAACGTTTTTGAAATGATCAATATCAAGCATTATTATGTAGAAACCGCCTGAATAACGTTTTTCCCTTTGAATTTCCGACTCCAGCCTTTCCATAAAATATCTTTTAAGATAAAGTCCGGTTAAACCGTCGTTCCTTGAACGTTCGCTTATTTCGGCAAACAGGTTGACTCTTTTTGCGCCAAGAGATATTTGCGGGCCGAAAATCGCGCCTTCTTCAACATAACGCGAAGAATAGACCCTTTCCGCAACTATAAACAGGCATCCCAAAAGTTCATTTTCAATTTTCAGAGGCCAAAAAACTGTGCTTTCCTGAAATGAACAAAAAGAAGGATTATTGACGACCGCGCATTCATGTTCATTCTCAAACTGCTTGTTATCTGCCATGTATCGTATCCATTCGCTTTTTTGGTGAGGCTTTGAAAAAACCAAAGGGATCCATTCGCCTTTTTTCCTTTTAAACATACCTACGCTCATTACTCCGGTCCGGTTCGTGATAGCCCTTAAAATTGTAGCGGTATAATCTTCAATGAAAACGTTTTTTGATAAATCCCTTCCTATAATGTATAGCTGCATTATACGTTCAATACTGTTTTCGTAGTTTTGTCTTTCTTCCAAAGCATAAGAATGATCTGCCAGGATATTGACATATTTTTCTTTAAGCCTGGAATTTTTTTCGGCAAGTTCTTTTTCTTCTTTTTCCGTTTTGTAAAAGAAATAATACGGGATCGGAATTACGGAAAGAAATAACGCGACAGAGACCGCGCAGATAAACGTATATTCGTCCATGTATCTGAATATTACGAAAGACGCCAAAAGACTTCCGACTATAGCCGACTCTTTTATCCATTTGCCGTAATAAAGCCCGGACAGCATTATAAAATACGACCATGCTATCATCATGCCTATGCTTTCAGGCATGAAATAATAAATTCCGCCCAAAACAGCGGCAATAATAAATAACGGAAAAAGTCTATTATCCATTGACATATCTCACAACACAGTTCCTTCCTGTTTTTTTCGCCTTATAAAGCGCTTTATCGGATTTTTTTATAAGTTCATATTCAATAGCGGCCGATCCTTTTTCAAGTCCGGCAAACCCTATGCTGACCGTTATTCTAACCTGTACGGGATGATAACTTTCTATCGGAAGAAAAAACCTTTCTTTCTCTATGCTTATTCTCATTTCTTCAAGAACTTTTCCGGCTTCTTTTTCGTCGGTATGAAGCATTATTACTCCGAACTCTTCGCCGCCGTATCTGGAAAGAAGGTCTGTTTCCCTGAATCGCCCGCGCAGAAGCGACGCAATCTGTCTCAAAATCACGTCTCCCGCCTGATGCCCGTATGTATCATTAATTTTTTTGAAATAGTCTATATCAAGTATCGCAACGGAAAGCGGCACTTTATTGATCCGCGCGCGCTTCATTTCCTCTTTAAGCCTTTCTTTAAAATAACCCTGCGTATACAAACCGGTCAGTCCGTCGGTAATGGAAAGTTCCTGAATTGTCCGGTAAAGATACGTATTATTCAAAACCGTGCTTACTATGCCCGCAAGAATCGAAAGAAGCCTTAAGTCGGCGTCTTCAAACGCGTTTTTTTTCGGAGAAGTTCCGCGCAAAATTCCCCAAAAAGCGCCGTTTATCTCAACCGGAACGGCGATCACCGAAAAATACTTGTTCTGCGTCATGGAAAAACGCCTGTCGTTAGATAGATCCGTAATGATAAGAGGCAAGCCCGTTGTTTTGATGTATTTCGCGAATACATCGCCGTACACGTTTTTTTTGAGCTTCCAGTTTCCGCTGCCTATAAACTTTGAAGCAAGCTCCCCTGATTTTTCTATTATTTCCTGTTCGTCAAGAGAGGCTTCAAACGTTTGCAGCATTCTACCCATTGTCTGAAAATTTTCTATCTGCTGTATAATTGCGTCGGTTTTTTTATTATTTTCAATAATTTCGGAATCTTTAAACGTTATTTCTCTGTCCAAAGTTTCATATTCTTCACACATTCTGTTCCTCATGGAAAGATACTGCGTGCTGTATATTTCAAGCACATAGTAAAAAGAAATCAGCCATACGATTTCAAGAAGAACAATAAGAATGGAAGATGTATCGTCAATAAATACCATGCACAGCAGCCCCACGGTAACGGCAAAGACGGTAAGAACGCCGCTGTAAACAGGTCCGGAAAAGTAGTATAGAATTATTACAAGAATTGCTACAGGAGGAAAGAAAATTACAGGATTTTTCAGGAAGTATACCGTCCAGACAATAAAGACGCCTCCCAAAATAACGGGAAGACCTATAGACGATAAAATATCAAAAACATTTTTTCTTACTCTATTTTTGCTCATTTTCTTCATTATATCTTAGTATTAAGCCGCTCTCAACCTGTTTTTTTAGTTTTTTGTCCGTAAAAGAAAAATCCGGTTCCCACGCACCGCCGTTTTTTCTTGCGGGCCATGCGACCCATAACCCGTTTTTCCCGTCCATTATTCTGCATTCCGCTTCCAAAAGGTCTTCAAATATAACGGACGCGAAAGCTTTTATATTGCCGTTTTTTTTAACTTTTGAAAATTTATTTATTTTAAATTCCGTACTGCCTTTGTAATCCGATATTTTATTTTCTTTGATTGAGTACGCCAGATATTCGCCGTAATCCCTTCTCAAAACGGAAAACTGCTTATATACTTTCCCTCCGGCTGCGTAAACGGGAAACTCCACAAAATTTTTCCCCTCTTTGTTCTTTAAAGAAATATTGCAAATTGCAATCGCATCATTGATTATTATATTGTACGCAGTGCCGCCCGATGAATCAATTTGCGTTATTTTTAATTCTCCGGCAAAAGAAAACTTAAAATAACAAAAATTTAATGATATAATGGCCAAAAAAATAATAATTCTTTTCATTTTGAATCAGTTTAGTATAGTGCAAATGAAAGTTTAATTCAATAAACAATTATTTTTATTGAAAATACTTTATTTATGTGCTAACATATGAAATCATCAAAAAAAGGCAATAACTGCGAATATTAGACGGCTGCCATTTACTTTAATTATTACAAGAAGCGCGTTATTTACATTTTAAGTATAATATAATGGACATAAACTATCAAAAGTACAGGATTATGTCAAATGGGAAATAATTATGAAAAAATTCAACTCAAAAAAGCTTGAACTTATGAGAAGGGAACGGCATCTTACGCAAGACGAGCTTGCCAAAGAACTTGATATTTCCAGAGTAACGGTAAATTACTGGGAAAACGAAAAAAGAACTCCTAACGTTTACGAACTTTCAAAACTTGCAAAATTTTTTAACGTAAGCGAAGAACAGCTTGTGTATGATTCAAAAAGCAATGAAGCGGTCGTAAGAAAAAACGCGGCGCTGGCATTAAAAGATTTGGAGAAAAATCCTAAATGGCTTGCTGAAAAACTAAAACTTCCCGCCGACTCGGTGGAACACTGGCTCGAAGGGAAACATCCGTTAAGCAGGCTTCAAATCGACAGAATTATCAGCACGATAAAAGAAGCCGGAATAAATATAATTGAAAGTTTTGAAGCGACTTACAGCATGCCGATCCCGACAAAAATTATTAATGTTCCTATTTTGCATATAACGGAAGGAAGAAAAGCGGGCTTCTTCAGATATTGCGAAAATGAATATGAAGATTTCATGGAATTGCCGATAAGTCTTTTTTCGGACGCGACTTTTATCGTGCATTATGCAAGCGACCATATGCTCCCTGAAATTCCGGCAAACTCTTTTTGCGTGATAAAGAAAATGATAAGTCCTCTGAACGATAAAAACATGTTGATAAAAACAGACATGGGCTACACAATAGCAAAACTTTCCATACAGAAAGGCGAAGTGACCGCCGCGCATAATTCTAAAGATAAACGGATAAAAACCAACAAGCTTGAAATTATAGGCAAAGTTTTGGGATGTTTTTTAAAAGATAAATAAGTTAAATCCCGATTTACGACGCATTTACCGTTGTTTATTGCCTGTTATCCGCCTTTGAGCATATAATTGAAACCGCCAGTATGCCTACAATAACCGCAAGAGATACCGCCGTAGGGATATGATAAAAATGAGAAATCAGCATCTTTACGCCGACAAATAACAATATTACGGCAACGCCGTACTGCAGAAACTTAAATTTGGCAGCCAAACCGGAAAGCAAAAAGTATAATGATCTCAAACCGATGATCGCGAAAATATTTGAAGTGTAAACGATAAAAGTATCTCTTGAAATCGACAGCACCGCCGGTATGGAATCTATGGCAAATATTATATCGCTCATCTCTATCACAACAACAGCCGCCAGCATCGGCGTAGCGTACAAAACCCCGTTTTCCCTCAAAAAGAATTTATCCGTGCCGTTGTCGGCTTTAAAAGGATATATTTTTTTCAATATTTTATAAGCTATATTTTTTGACGGGTCTATCTTCTCATCTTTTTTGACAATCATTTTAACCGCGGTAAATACCAATACCGCTCCAAAAACATATATTACCCACGTGAAAGCGTTTATTAATTGGACGCCTGCAAAAACAAATAAAAATCTCAAAATTACCGCGCCTATTATTCCGTACATTAAAATTTTCGGCTGATGATGTTTAGGAATCGCAAAATAAGAAAATATCAACAAGAATACAAACATATTATCTACCGAAAGAGAATATTCCACAATGTAAGCCGTAACATATTCAAGAGCTTTCTCCCGCGGAAAAACTAAATATATCGCCCCTCCGAAAGAAAAAGCCAGCCCGACCCAGACGCAAACCATTACGGCGGCTTCTTTCATTGTCAGATGCCCTTTATGCTTGCTTAAAATAATCAAGTCAACAAACAAAGCGGCAATCACCACAATCCAAAAAGCAGCCCACATTATTAAATCGACAGACATTAAAAACCTCTTGAAAAAATAATTTGGTCTCTCTAAAAACCTATCTAAAGTGGTGTCATTCCCGTGAAAACGGCCATCCCCACCCGATTAAGACATTCGAGTGCAGGCTGTTGTGGAATAACGTCTTTTAGGGCGTGTTGACACATATAACGCACATGCGCTGCTAAGATTTTCGAGGAACTTTTAGTTTTTTTGCGACAAAGATACAGAAACGTATCTGCGAAGCAAAAAAACTGAAATTTGCCGAAAAGCTGCCGCAGCCCTTCGGGTTTGGCCAAAACA
>WRNH01000059.1 GCA_009776745.1 Endomicrobiia bacterium
AAAATATAAAAAGTAAAATGTAAAAAATATGTGCTGTTTGCCGTTATATTTTACTTTTTATATTTTACATTTTACCTGCCTCTTGCTTTTTTTAAAATTTGACTTCAAGTACAAAAAATGATTTATTATTGGATAAAAAAAGAGGGGGTGAGCTAAAAGGAAGTTTGTCAGAGTCTTTTTAGTTTAATGTTAAGAAAGTTTAACGTCAGGCAGCTAAATAAAAAAGGAGTTAAAACAATGAAAAAAGTATTGGCAGTATTAGCGGTTCTCGTTCTTGCTCAGGCAGCATATGCAAAACAGTGGTTTGTCGGAGGAGCGGTAGGTTTTGAGTCTGTCAGTGATGCGTATACTGAAGTTACGTTAATGCCTGAAGTAGGTTATTCGCTGAGTGACAAAATTGACGTTGGCCTTGACGCAGGCTTTGAAACATCAAGCTATGATGACAAATACGCCGGTTCTCCTTACAAGAGTGAGACTACTATTAGGATCGCTCCTTTTGCGCGTTATAATTTTTATCAAATCGGAAAATTGAATTTTTTGATCAAAAGCGGTTTGGGTTTAGAATTTGTTAGCGCAAAGGCTAAAGGCGCCAGCAAAAGTGAGAGCGGGACGATATTTGGAATTTATGCGTATCCTGTGACAACATATGATATTTCCGAATCAGTCTCGCTTTTTGCCAATTTGAACTTTTTGAGTTTTGGATTACAAAGCGGTTCGGGAGATCTGTATGACTACACGCAGTTCGGCTTTGGCGTTGATGCAGATGACGTACTTAATACCAAGGACTTCCAGATAGGATTTGTTGTTAAGTTTTAATCCTTAAAAATGTAAAAAGCGGGCGGGTCTTAAAACCTTGCCCGCTTTCTTTATTTGCTTAAAAAAGACTATGGAAAAAATTGAAATTTTGGCTCCGGCCGGTTCAAAAGAATCTTTTATTTCCGCCGTTGAAGCGGGGGCTGACGCCGTTTACTGCGGTTTAAACGGTTTCAGCGCGCGCGCAAAAGCCGAAAATTTTACGCCGGCGGAGTTTAACAATTATGTTAATTATGCGCATTCGAAAAACGTTAAAGTTTACGCGGCTTTCAATACTCTTGTCAAACAATCGGAATTAAAAGAGGCCGCTAAAAATCTCGGTTTTATCGCGGCGGCAAAAGCCGACGCCGTTATTGTGCAGGATCTCGGCATTTTAAATATAATGCGAAAGCATTTTCCGCAATTGAAGATCCACGCAAGCACTCAGATGACAATACACAACAGTTACGGCGCTTTGGAAGCCGGTAAAGCCGGATTTAAAAGAGCTGTTCTTGCGAGGGAACTTTCGCTTCGCGAAATAGAAACCATAGCGGCAAAATCAAATATTGAGATCGAGGTTTTTGTACACGGCGCATTATGTTTTTGCGTGTCCGGAATTTGTCTTATGTCGAGTTTTATCGGAGGTTACAGCGGCAATCGCGGTTTATGCGCCCAGCCGTGCAGACGTAAATGGAAATTTAAAAATAAAGACGGCTTTTATCTGTCCCCGAAAGATTTGGAACTTGCTTCATTTATTCCGGAACTGAAAAAAGCCGGCGTAACTTCTTTAAAAATAGAAGGAAGGATGAAAAATCCGCAGTATGTTTATAAAACCGTAAAAGCGTATAAAATGCTTGCCTGCGCCGATAACAATAATTTTCGCGAAGTTTTAGAAGAAGCGTCAAAAACGCTTTCGCAGGATTTTGCACGCAAAAAAACAGCTTTTAACTTCAATAAAGCGCCGGAAGATATTTTTGAACCTGCAATGTCCAAACAGCTCGGCGTAAATTTGGGAAAGATATTATCGGCCGAAAACGGGATCATAACTTTAAAAACGGATTTTAATATAAACCGAAATGACGCATTGAAAGCCGCCGACGTTTCCAAAGACGTTTATTTTAAATTCAATATTTTAAAAGCCGGAAAAGCCGGCGGCGTTTATACGATCGAAACGGACTGCTGTTTTCTTAAATCCGGAATGGAAATATTCAAAACATCCGACGGGGACTTCGGCGCTTTTTTAAAAGAGGCGGCCGGTAAAGTAAAAATAGAAAAACTTAATTTTACGGCAAATCATAATGAAGTGAAAGATCCCGTTTTTAAAAAGACTGCCGGTGACGGCGAAGAATCGTTTGTAAGAATTGACGATACCGGATGGTCAAGAGAGATCCCGCGGAATTTTAATATAATTTTTTCTTTGAACAAAGATAATTTAAACGCCGCTGAAAATTTAAAAAATATAAATTTTTTTGAACTGCCGCCGTACATAGAAGAAGACGAGCTGCCTTTATTTCAAAAGGCGGTAAATAATATTTCCAAAAACGCGAAAGCGGTTTTTTTCATCAATAATATTTCTCATTTCCGTTTCTTTGACGGTAAAACAAAACTTTTAGCCGGACAGTTTCTTTATTGCGCGAATTCTTTTTCCGCCGGATTTTTATTTGAAAAAGGCATCAGCGGATTTGTATTTTCGTGGGAAGATGATTTTAAAAATATCGCGGAACTTTCAAAAGCCGGACTCGGCGGGTACGGCATATTTTATCTTTCGGGATTTCCGGCGCTTGCCGTTTCAAAAATGAAAATGCACAAAGATTTATCGCGCGATGAGCTTATCGACTGCGCGAAAGATTCTTTCCGGCTTGTCCAAAGAAACGGAACCGCGTTTGTTTTGCCTCAATATCCGGTAATGCTTTTTAATAAAAAACAGCAGTTAAAGAAGATAAAAATAAATAAATTCGCGATAGATTTGTCTTTTATGAAACCGGATAAAAATTATGCTGCCGTCCTTTTTGACGCGTATTACGGCAAACGCCCGCTGCACAATGAATACGAGTTTAATTTTGAAAGAGAACTGAAATAGGATTAATCTTCCGACTTGCCCAAAAGATAATAAAAGTGTAAAATCTATTATAAAAAAGAGCGAAGAGTTAAAAGGAGCTGTCATGGCAAGAAAAATTGGTCTCATAACGTCGGGCGGCGATGCGCCTGGAATGAATGCAGCGATAAGAGCCGTTACAAGATACGGAGTATCTTTAGGTTATGAAATTATAGGCATAAGAAGAGGATTTCGCGGGCTTCTTGACGACGATTTTGTAACGCTTTCCCTTCGTTCCGTAAGCGGCATCATAGATGACGGCGGAACGATCCTCCGTACCGGAAGATGTCCGGAAACAAAAACTAAAACTGGAATGAACAGAGCCGTAAAAACCATAAAACAATTAGGCTTGGAAGGAGTTATTATTATCGGCGGAGACGGTTCGCTGGCTGCAGCAAACGCCATTTCAAAACACGGGATAAAAGTTATGGCCATTCCGGCTTCGATCGATAATGATGTCTGCGGCACGGATGAAACTATCGGGTACGATACGGCTTTAAATACCGCGGTTGAAGCAATAGACAAAATAAGAGATACCGCTACAAGCCACGACAGAATTTTTGTGGTTGAGATCATGGGAAGAGAACACGGTTTTCTAACTCTTGACGTAGGCATTGCCGCAGGGTGCGAATTTGTCATTATTCCGGAATTAAAGTATGATATAAACAAAATCGCCGGTGAGCTGAGAAAAGGCAAGGAAAGGGGAAAAACTTCGGAAATAGTCGCTTTTGCCGAAGGATGCGGTTCTTCCGTAGATTTTGCCAAAAAAATAGAAAAACTTACCGGACTTGAAGTAAGGGTAAGCAATCTCGGATATATACAGCGCGGAGGAAGGCCTACCGCAAGAACGAGAATACTTGCGTCAAAATTCGGATATGCGGCGATGCATCTTTTCCATAATAAAAAATACAATCATTTTGTCGGGATTACCGAAGGAAAAATATCTTCGGCGCCGATCGGCAAAATAATAAATAAAAATAAAAAGATAAATGACGCCGAATTGAAGCTGTTGAGGAAGTTGTCGATATAATAACGGCAATTACAAATTAAAAATTACAAATTACAAATAAACTACAACGGCGAAAAGGCAATTACAAATAAACTACAACGGCGAAAAGGCAATTGCAAATTACAAATAAACGGCAATGGCGAAAAGGCGATTGCAAACTGACTATGACGGCTGAGTAAAATGTTTTTTATTTGTAATTGCCGTCAAAAAATGGGGGATATGTCAATTATAAATTACGAATTACGAATTACAAATCAACGGGAAAGACTAGGTAAAATATTTTTTGTCTTTTATTTGTAATTTATAATTTTTAATTTGTAATTGCCGTTAAAAGGCGATGAAAGAAGCAATTGAAAAAATTAAGCGCGGGACGAATGAAATTATAGCTTTGGAAGAGCTTGAGAAAAAGCTTGCTTCGGGAAGAAAACTCAGAGTCAAATTCGGGATTGATCCTACGGCTCCGGATTTGCATTTGGGGCATACCGTTATTATCAACAAATTGAAAACTTTTCAGGATCTGGGACATCATATTATTTTTTTAATAGGAGATTTTACGGCAAGAGTCGGCGATCCTTCGGGGCGCTCCGAGACGCGTCCGATGATGAACGATGAACAGATAACCGCAAACATTAAAACCTATACGGAACAGGTTTTTAAAATTTTAGACGAAAGTAAAACTGAAATCGTGTATAACAGCAAATGGCTTAATGAACTCGGCATAGCGGGGCTGCTCGGGCTTGCCGCGAAAAATACCGTTGCGCAGATGCTTGTCAGGGACGATTTTGAAAAAAGATATAAAGAGGATAAGCCCATAAGTATAGTGGAGTTTATGTATCCGCTGCTTCAGGCTTATGATTCGGTTGCTTTGAAAGCCGATATTGAGTTCGGCGGAAATGACCAGAAATTCAATCTTTTGCTCGGAAGAGATATGCAGCGCGATTACGGTCAGGAAGCACAGATCGTCATAACAATGCCTTTGCTGGAAGGCACGGACGGTATAAAAAAAATGTCTAAGTCGTACAATAATTATATAGCTTTGAATGACGCGCCGGAGGATATGTTTGGCAAAATAATGTCTATATCCGACGAGCTTATGTTTAAATATTTTGAACTTCTGACGCAGAGAGATTTAAAAGAAGTTAAAGCCATGCATCCTAAGGAAGCAAAAATCTCTCTTGCTCAGGAAATTACCGAAAGGTATCACGGCAAAGAAGCGGCAGCCGCGGCAAGAGATGGATTTGACAAAGTTTTTGCAAAAAAAGATATTCCCGACGAAATAGAAGAATATGTTTTAAAAGTTCCGTCAATAAAACTTTCCGATTTGCTTGCGGAAAGCGCAATGACGGCAAGCAAAAATGAAGCAAAAAGACTTATCGAGCAGGGCGGAGTAAAAATAGATTCGCAAAAAGCAGGCGGCGATTTTGAACTAAAATCCGATAAGCCGTTTATTGTGCAGGCAGGGAAAAGAAAGTTTAAGAAGATAGTACCATTAAAAGGCAATGAGTAATTAGTAATGAGTAATGAGTAATTTTGGAGTGCGCAGAGCGCACCTATTAATTAAGTGCGGCTTTGCCGCACACGACAATTACTAAATATTCATTATTCATTACTAATTGCCGTTAAAAAGGAGCTGTTATGGATTTGAAAAAAGCTGCAGTGTATGTTTTTGCCGTTGTTTTGTCTGTGGGGTTGTTTGCGTGTTCGGGGCCTCAGGTTACAAGGCTTGATCCGGGCGAGGAAGTCGATTTCAGCGGGTATTGGAATGATACGGATTCGCATCAGGTTTCCGCGGAAATGATCGGCGATTCTTTAAACAGGCCGTGGCTTGACGAGTACATAAAGAAATTCAGCAAAAAACCCAGAGTTATAGTCGGATCGGTTTTAAATAAAACTGATGAGCATATAACTACCGAAACTTTTATAAAAGATTTGGAAAAAGAACTTACGAATTCCGGTAAAGTCGTAATGGTGGCTTCGAGTATGCAAAGAGATGAGATAAGAGCCGAAAGAGACGATCAGGCAATGAATGCCAGAGCCGATACGGCCAAAGCCCAAGGCCAGGAAACCGGAGCGGATTTTATGATAAAGGGGCAGATAAATACCATTCCCGACCAGAAAAAAGGCGCGGAATTGAAATATTATCAGGTCGAGCTTGAAATGATAGATATATCCAATAATGAAAAAGTGTGGATAGGCCAGAAGCAGATCAAAAAAGTCATAGCGAAAAAGAAATATAAAGTTTAAGAAATTTAAAAATGCGAAAAATTATAAAAGCGCATCCGTTTGCGGTTTTGCCTGCGATGTTCGCCGCGGTATTGCTTGGCGGATGCGCTTCCAATATGAACAAATATTATACGGATTTAACTTCGAAAATAACCGCCGGCAATTATGAAGCGGCGTCTAAACTTGTGGAAAAATCTGAGAGCAAATACGGGAAAAAAAATATTTTGCTTTTTTATCTCGACGGCGGAATGAGCCATCATCTGGCCGAAAATTACGAGAAAAGCACGAAAAATTTTGAACTCGCGAAAATCAAGTTTGAAGAGTATTATCAAAAAAGCGTAACGGCTGGCGCGGCTTCGATGGTGTTTAACGACAGCACGATGCCTTATTACGGCAAAGATTTTGAAAGAATCCACATAGGCGTTTTTGCGGCTTTGAATTTTATTATGCGCTTTGACGCCAATTCTTCGGCTGTCGAAGCAAGACAGATAAATAATTTGTTCAATATCTACGCGGCAGAAAAAAATTATAAAAATTTTTACGGCGATGACGGTTTTATAAGATATTTTATGGGGCTCGTATATGAGAACGCGGGTTATCTTAACGACGCGCATGTGTCTTATTATCGCGCCCTGAAAGCTTACAAAAACGGAATTTCGGAATTGAGAGCTCCGGAAGATTTGATAAATGACGCCTACACCACCGCGCTGCTTATGGAAATGCCCGACAGAGCGGCTGAAATTAAAAAAGAATTTCCTAATGCCCGCAGAAAATCTATCCCGCGCGGACACGGCGAACTGATAATTGTAAATTATAACGGGCTAATGCCAAGAAAAATAGATAATGTTTTGGAATTTGCTTTGTTTAGCATATGGCCTTATGTAAATCAGGTTGAAGTCAGTACCGACGAACAGGCTGAATTTGAAAAAGCAAAATCAATAACGATCTCGGCTTTTACAAACGATTACATAAAGATCGTTTTTCCAAAATACGAAAGAATACCTAATAAGATTAAGGCTTTTTCGGCAAGATACGGCAATGAAAAAGCCTCCGGTTCTTACGAAGCGCAAAACCTTGCCGAAATAGCCGAAAAATGCCTTAAGGACGATATAGGAAAGATCTACGCGAAAACGCTTGCCAGGGCTGCGATAAAGTACGTTATAGGAAAAACGGCTTCAAAAGCCGTCGATGACAGTACTGGTAACAAAGGGCTGGGCGTGTTGACCCAGGTAGGCTTCAATGTTTTTAATTCGCTTACGGCTTCGGCTGACAAACGCGGCTGGCGCACTCTTCCGGAAAATATTTTGATGACAAGGATATATCTTCCCGCGGGAGAAAATGACGTAACCGTCGATTATCTTGACTCCGGAGGCCAAAAACTTAGATCCGAAACTTTTACCGTAAATATCGAAGACGGTAAAAAAACTTTTAAAATTTTAAGGAGCCTGATGTGATCAACAAAATAACAGGACTATCGTCATTGCGGACGCGCGGAGCGCGGAAGCGGGCTGTGTTTGTTATCGCAATGAAATTTTTAAATATGCTTTTGTTAATGTCTTTTGTTTCCGTTTTATCTTTTGCCGCCGATTTGCCTGCGTGGACTAAAGGCGGAAAAAGTTCCAAGTATCCTCCGGAGCAGTTTTTAACCGCCGTAGGAAAAGGCGCTGACGAGAAAGAAGCCGTTGCCGATGCTCAAAAGAACATAATAAAAGACGTTACCGATATGCTTGCTTCCAACGGTATAGAAAAGGCTAAGATAAACATATCTCCCGTAACTTTGCTTAAGTCTTTTGAAAAGGGTTATACTTACGACGATAAGGAAAATAAAACTTTTTACGTTTACGGCGTTGCGGACAGAAATATGATACGCATAAACATAGAAGATGATCTATATGCGGCGGAACAGGCGCTGAATTACAGGTCGGCGATTTATGAAACTTCAAATTTTACGGTGATACCGAAAATAAAAGCCATAAACGAACTTTTGGAGCTTTATGATAGAAGAGATTCGATCAACACGCTGAAAAAAGCGCTTACCGGCAGCATTATCAATTTGCCTGAAGTAGGCGAATTCGAACGCGAAAAACTTGAGACAGAGCGTAAAAAACTTTTTGAAAATATTGTATATTACGTTAAAGCCGAAAGCTTTAATACGGCAAAACTCGTGAAATTTCTTGCTGAACGCGAATATGACGTTCTTTCCGAACTTCCTTCAAGACCTGTAAGCGGAGATAAAGGCGTTGTTGTAATAAACTGCAAAGTGCAGGTAAACAAAACCCAGGCTAAAGATGCCGGCTCTTACGATTGGATAGCGGATTTGGTTTTAGACGACGCCTTCAATGAACATACCGTTCTATACTCTAAAACTTCGGCGGGAGATGAAAGCGGTAATGACGACGCCGAAGCCGCCTCCAAAGCTGCATCCGCCGCCGAAACGGAAATGAACAGGATGACGCAGGAATTTTTTAAAACGGCAGAGAAAATGTAAAATATAAAAAATAAAATATGGAAAAGTATGCCGTCAATATTTTATTTATTGTTCTTAAAATGCTACAATTACCTAATTTATTTAAAAAGAGAAATGTGAAATGTTTAAAATAATTTTAAAAGAGATTCTCGGACAAAATGTGAAAAGTTTTTGGCTTGAAGCGCCCGATATTGCAAAAAACGCGAAGGCCGGCCAGTTTGTTATGCTCAGGATCAACGATAAAGGCGAAAGAATTCCTTTGACTATCGCGGGTACGGATCATGAAAAAGGTTTGGTGCGTATAATTTTTCAGGAAACCGGAAAAACCACTTTTGAACTCGGAACTTTAGAAGCCGGCGGTTTTATAAAAGATTTTGTCGGTCCGCTCGGGCATCCTACGGAAATTGAAAAATACGGGACAGTTGCGGCAGTTGCCGGCGGAGTAGGCACGGCTGAAGTTTTGCCTGTTATGGAGTCTTTAAGAAAAGCAGGAAACAGAGTTGTCGGAGTTGTGGGCGCAAGAAATAAAGATTTAATTATTCTTGAAAAAGAATTGGAAGAAGTTTGCGACGAACTTCTTTTTGCGACCGACGACGGTTCTTACGGAACAAAAGGGCTTGTGACCGATGTTTTGAAAACCGTTATGAACAATGAAAATATAAATATAGTTTATGCTATAGGTCCGGTTCCGATGATGAAAGCCGTTGCAAATCTTACTAAAGAAAAAAATATTAAAACTTTGGTTTCGCTTAATCCTATAATGGTTGACGGAACAGGGATGTGCGGCGCTTGCAGAGTGACCGTTGACGGAAAAACAAGATTCGCCTGCGTCGACGGACCTGAGTTTGACGCCCATAAAGTTAATTGGACGGAACTTATTTCCAGACTTGCCCTTTTTAGGGATTTGGAAAAAGTTTCATTAGATAATTTTCATAATCCGGAGTGCAAATGCCGCAAAGAATAAAAATGCCGGAAAGGCATGCCAGCGAAAGAAATAAAGATTTCAAACAGGTAAATACGGGTTATACCCGTGAACAAATGCTTGAAGAATCCAAAAGATGCATTCAGTGTAAAAAACCTTTTTGCATTGAAGGATGTCCGGTTGAGATTGATATTCCGGGATTTATCAAAGAGCTTGCCGCGGATAATCCGTCAGCCGCGATAAAAGTTTTAAAACAAAAAAATAATCTTCCCGCAGTATGCGGACGCGTATGCCCGCAGGAAAACCAGTGCGAAAAATGCTGCATTTTAGGCAAAAAAGGCGAAAGCGTAGCGATCGGAAATCTTGAAAGATATGCCGCTGATAATGGCAATTATAAATTACAAATTACAAATTACAAATCAATGGCAAAGACAACGGAGAATAACAGCGGAACGGCAGCGGCTCAGCAGTTCAGCAACGACAAAGACGTTAATTCCCCTCATTCGGAGGGGTGGCAGGCGAAGCCTGACGGGGTGGTTGCAGTTAACCCCGGCATCCCAGCTTCACCGCAAAGCGGCTCAAAAGCAGCGGTTATAGGGTCGGGGCCGGCGGGGCTTACGGCGGCGGGAGATTTAGCTAATATGGGTTATGACGTGACGGTTTTTGAGTCATTGCACGATATCGGCGGAGTTTTGCGTTACGGTATTCCGGAGTTCAGGCTTCCGGCGGATGTTTTGGATATAGAAATAAATAATCTTAAAGATCTGGGAATAAAATTTGTATTAAATACGCTTGTCGGCAGAACAAAAACAATAAAAGAACTGTTTGAAGAAGGCTTCAAAGCAATTTTTGTCGGTACGGGCGCGGGTCTTCCCGTATTTTTGGGAATAGAAGGCGAAAACTTAAATCATATATATTCAGCCAATGAATTTCTTGTGCGCGTAAATCTTATGCGCGCTTTTGATTTTCCTAATTATGATACGCCGGTTTACAAAGGCAAAAATATAGTTGTTGTAGGCGGCGGAAATACTGCGATGGATTCGGCAAGAACTGCGTTAAGGCTCGGCGCCGCAAGCGTTAAGCTTGTTTACAGAAGAACCGAAAACGAAATGCCTGCAAGAAAAGAAGAAAGACTTCACGCGAAAGAAGAAGGCATTGAATTTGTAACTCTTACAAATCCCGTAAAATTTATAGGCGATGAAAAAGGCTTTGTCAAAGCCGTTGAATGTATAAAAATGGAACTCGGCGAGCCGGACGAGTCCGGCAGAAGGCGTCCGAAAAAAGTCGAAAATTCGAATTTTATTATAGAATCGGATATGGCAGTTTTGGCTTTGGGATTAAACCCTAATCCCGTGCTGCCTTCGCTTACGGAAGGACTTAAAACCGATGATCACGGGTACCTTATAATAGACGATAATTATATGACTTCAATTCCAGGCATTTTTGCCGGAGGCGACATAGCGGGCGGAGATACCGTTATCGAAGCCATGGGAATGGGAAAACAAGCCGCGAAAAGAATGGACGAGTATCTTAGAAGATAAGCAAAGACAAAAGACGTTTCCTGTCCTCCCGCCTTATAAATTAAAAAATAGAGAGAGAAAAAAATGAAAAAAATTATTTTTTGTCTGATTTTTGTTTTTGGATTTGCCGTTCTTTCTTATGCGGCTGATGTAAAAGTCCGCGTTGCGCCTTTAAGAGCCGAAGCTGCTTTTAAAGGAGGACAAAATCATTGGGGCGTTTATAACGGAAAACCGTATTATTATTACGGCGACAGATATCACGAATATTACAGACACGGCAGACGCTATTATTATTACGATTACTACGATTCTTACGATTACCAAAGAAGAAAGGCCGCCGCAGCTTACAGCGAAATAGAACGCCTTGAAGATATGAAAAAGTCCGCCGAAAATGCAAAGCAGGAATTGAAAGGGATAAAAATAGAACACGCGCGTTTTTATAAACGATATACTACAGATACCGCCGCGCAGTCCATGGCTGAAGTGACGATCCTAAATAATTCAAACCACGACATAATAGATTTTTATTTCCAAGGGACCGTAACTACCGCAAGAGGCAAAGTTTTAATTGACGATTATTTTGATTTTTCGTCGCGGGAAGCGCTTCCTTCAGGTCAAAAAGCGACTTATCAAATAGCTTTGAGTCCTTTCGGCGCGTGGGCAAGTTTTAAAATTCCTCCGGACAATGCCTCTTTTTCAGTGACGATCAATGCCGTAGAAACTTCCGACGGACAAACTTTTGCTTACGATATTTTTTCCGCGGACGATCAAAAAAGGCTGACTCAGCTAAAAAACGCTCACGTTTATTAACTGCTGCATTTAGCATGAAAAAAGCGTCCGGACAGCATAATCTCCGGCCGCTTTTTTTTGTTATAAAAAAATTAACAAAGAATTCACAAATATACCCGACTGTTTTTACATTCGGAACGTAAAATTTTATTTTTCGGAGTGACTAAAATAGAAAATAAAGAAAAGGCAGGATGAATTATGAAAATCAAAGAAAAAGACATGAATTATTTTTGTGAATACCGGTGGAAGAAAGTATTCATGAAAAGCGCGTCGGTGATAGCGGCTGCGTGTTTTGTGTTTAGCATAATAAACCTGCCGGTATACGCAAAGCCGCTGTATAAAGGTCAGGGCCAAACGGCTAACGGGATATATCTTAACACGGATGGAAGCGCGTACAGATCTCCCGCGGGGATGTTAGACGAAGCGGCGATGGACAGTATAGAAGAAGACAACGGAGCGCTCAAGCAGAACGGCGAAATAGTCGGGAGTGTGGTAAACGGAGTGGTATCGGTAAGCTGCGGATCAAGCGGGATGAAAGAAAATGATTACTATACGAGGCTGTTAAACGATAAAATAATGAAGTATGCCGAGGAAGCAGGGCTTGTAGTTAAAGCGGCAGACGGGAAAGGCGGGTATAGACGCTTAGCGGACAGTGAGAATTTTGACGGTTTAGTAAAAAGCGTAAGCAGGAATGCAAAAATATCGAAAGAAGAAATAAAAAGAGCGATAGGCGAGTTAAGGCCTGACAGAGAAGACATTGGAATAGGAAAACTGGCTTTATTGACAGTCGGGTCTGCAGCAAAATGGATAACGCAGCCTGCAGCGATATTTAAGAGCAAAGAAAAAGAGCGGCAATATGATTATGTCGTGGACAAATTGGCGGATCCGGCGCAGGCGGGCATAAGCAGGGAAGATGCAGAAGAGGCATTGCAGGCATTGGATGAGAAGGACAGAGATAATGCGGTTGGGATATTGGCAGATTTCTTTGCGGCAGGCGGCAGCATAATAAACTGCGCTGCTGACGCGCTGGCTGCGGCGCTGGACATGTCAAGCAAGGGACTATTTGCGTTTCAGGCGCTGTTAGCCGAAATAATTGCAGGGAATTTCAGCAGTGACAATATAGCAGCCGGCGAGGATGGCGGAGCGCCGCAGTTAATGACTAGCATGTCGGCGCTGCAGGAAATATTGGGCGATGATTTTAGCGGATACCAAATAAGCGGCGAAGAAGGATTGGCCGGAGTTCTAAATAAGGGAGCAAACGGCAGCGTGATATTGAACGTGTCGTCGAGCGGAACCGGAGAAGCTGACCATTATGTTACAGCGATAAGAACGGAAGACGGAAATATAAATTTATACGACATCAATAAAGAAATTCAAACATTTGAAAGTACGAAAGAATTGTACGAATATTTGCAGACGGAGTACGGTTGGGATAAAGATGGAAAAGGCGGGGCAATATTAACTGACGGCGCGGCTGATGGCATAGGGCTGAGATTGACGCGGGAAGAAATGCAAAATATAAAAGGCGCGGTGGTTACAGACACGGATAAAAAGAATTTAACTTCCGAGGGACAAAAAGAATTGGCTAAATATACTAAAGATTATGAGGACGCTAAAGCAAGAGGCAATAAAGAAGATATGGATAAAGCCTCTGCCGGAGGAGCCTCCGTAAGAGCAGATCCGAAGTATAATAAAAGCGGACAAGGATATTATGCGGGCCATGACGGAGCGCAAGCGCCGATATCAGTTTCTGCAGGCAGCAGCAATAACAGCGGGTCTGCAAATACAGGTTATTTAAGCTCATTATATAACGTTATGCAAAGTAACGGAGCCAGCCAGGGGAGATTAGATGCAGTTAATAATATAGCTGAAACCCAGAGAGCGGCATTAGGTTATTCCGGTTCTGTTTTATACGAAGACAATGAAGAGTTATTTGAAAGTTTCAAAACTAATAATACTGTTGTTATGCCCGGTTCAGCCAACGGAGAAGCATCTTATGAACTGTTTAAACAATCCGTTAATTTTTCAAACAGCGAAAAGGCAAAAGGCATTGTTAATGCTGTGATAAGTCAGCTTGAAGATAGCGGTTTTATTTTTGAACAAAAACCTGAGGTTTTATTCGTATACGATACTATCGCAGGACGAACCGGCAGCGCGGTATCTCATGTTGATTATAATCTTATAGTTATTCCGATTGAACAGTTCCCTGCAGATGTTATGAAAAAAGACGGATTGTGGATGTTTACGGATACAAACTTGTCGTCAACGATTGCTCACGAATACACGCATATAAAGAATACCCCGGAAGTCAGAACCGGAGAAATGCCTAAGCTTGAAGACGAAATGCTGGCTACTTTGGCCGGCGAAAAGTTTAAGCCTGTCGGCGGTGCGGTTATAATCGTTGAAGAAAATGGCAAAGAAGTGACTCTTAACGCAGACAGCGGACTGCGTGTAGTGGCGTTTCAGACCGCATTAGATAACAAAAAACAAATAGAAAGAGATTTTAAAGAATCGAATCCGGATGTCAAATTCAATGATATTTACTATACAGCGGTTCCTACATATATGCCTAAGGAAGAGTATAACAAACTGCCGGAAATTCAGAGAGAATTATTCAACCCTAATTTAAAAGAAAATGAGATAGGTCTAAGTCTTTATTACGACAATACTACAATAATTTATGCAGTCAATTATCGGACAAATGAAATAAGGACTATACCTTAATAATTATTAAAATATATTGACAGATTCTAAACTTTACAAGCGTTTAATATTTGTAAAGTTTTTATCTATGATTCTTGCCGCGGGCGGCTTTGCAGCTGAAGTCAAAATAACTGCCTTTGTATGTTTTTCAATTTTCACGATAATTTCACAAATTTTATTTTTTATATTTACATATGAGAAGTAAAATATATATAATAAAATAACAACAGGATTTTGATAATGTGATAATACAGGAGTATCGGATGTTTTTAAGAAAAGCGCCATCATTCCGGACATTTTTCGGAAAAGGTTTCTTGTTTAACAAGAAACTGATGGCGCTTTTTATATTTATAAGCTTATCGGTAAACGGATATGCGCCGAGCGCGGCGGAGGTAAGCAAGTATAGTTTTGTGATGGCAGTTATTACTGTTACGCAGAAAGTAGCTGTTCAGATAATTGAAAAGTGCGATCTTTCCATTGCCGATTTATCCAGCAGTATATGTCAGGGATTTTTTAGAATTCTTGATAAAACGCCAATTAATCAAAAAGGTCATGAAAATGAACAAGGAGAAGAAAATTCTCCGATAGGGAACGTTGAAGGGATAATAATAAAGCAGGCAATATTCAACGAGAAAGTAAAAGTATCAAAAGAGAGCGTGGTATTTTTAAATTTGGCGAATGGGATATCGTTTGAGAAAACGGGTATAAATTTTACAAATGCAGGTAACGCGTTTTTATACGGTATAGTGCTGCTGTTTTTAATATTTATAGCGGCGATATTACAGAGGAAAAAACTTAATGAAATAGAAAACAAAATAAATATATACAGGAAAGCAATCCCGGTTTAGGACAGAACTAAGCCGGGATTTCTTTTTTGGGGAGCGTTTAAAATGGAAAATAAAAAAATAAAAGAGAAGGCCGGAGGAATTATGAAAATCAAAGAAAAGATCATGGGGTATTTTCATGAATACTGGGGGAAGCGTGTATTTATGAAAAGCGTGTCGATGGTGGTGGTGATATGTTTTTTGGTGAACATAGCTA
>WRNH01000060.1 GCA_009776745.1 Endomicrobiia bacterium
ACAATGTCACTTTGTTTAAAGCTTGCGCAAACTTTTTCATATCGGCGGGCGAAAGCCTGTTGGTTTTGCTTTGTCCGTTAGCTAAAATTATTAAAGTATCGTTTGTGGAAGTGTCGCCGTCAACGCTCACGCAGTTAAAGGACTGCTCCGCCGCATGTTCTAAAAGTTTTTGAAGGCTCTTTGAGTCTATTTTTGCATCCGTGAGTATAAAAGATAACATTGTAGCGTGCAGTCCGCGAAGATCGGGATGAATCATTCCCGCGCCTTTTGCACAGCCCCATATTTTTATTTCGGTGCCAATGGCACTGCCATTTGCACCTACTCTTATTTTTGCGGAAGCTGTTTTAGCAAAAGTGTCCGTAGTCATTATCGCAGTTACCGCTTCCTGCTCATTTTTAGAAGAAGTGCCGACGGCATTTTTTAAAAGGTCCATGCCGGTTTTCAGTTTCGGCATATTTATATATTGTCCTATCACGCCGGTTGACGCACAAAGGGCTGTGCCCTTTTCCAAATTAAAAGCTTTTTCCGTTAAAGCGCACATTTCTTTTGCATCGGACATTCCCTTTTTGCCGGTACATGCGTTTGCGCAGCCGGAGTTTGCAATAATTGCGGAAATTTTTTTGTTTTTCTTTAAAATTTCCATGTCCAAAATTACCGGAGCGGCTTTAGTTACGCTTTGCGTAAACATTGCGGCCGCATCGGCTGGCGTTTGCGAAATAAATAAAGCTAAATCTTTTTTGCCTGCTTTATTATGTATCCCGCTGCGCACGCCGCCGACTTTAAAACCGTTTGGGAGGGGAATATTTTTTACAGGCAAATTTATTACTGACATTTTATTTTTCTCCTAGAAAAATTAACCCTGCGGCTTCACGCAGGAACAAAATCAAATCGCCCCGTCGGGAACAAAATTCCCACACCCCTCCGAAGCCGGAGGAAAGGACATTGAAGTCTTTGAGGACTATTTTGCGAATCAAGCTTAGAGTAAGCTGAGGGGTATATTTCAATAATTAAAAAAACTCAATATTTTTTCTTTTATTTTTTGGAATATGCTTTTTTCCGCTTCCGCGGCTTTTTTGGCTTCCTCTTCGGCTTTTGCGGCAGCTTCTTCGGCTGCTCTTTGTTCCGCTTCGGCAGCTTCTTTTGCCTGTTGCTCGGCTTGTGCTTTTGCGGCAATTTCCGCTTCTTTGGCTTCTTTGGCTTCTTTTTCTTTCTTTGCGGCTTCGGCTGCAGCTTTTTTCTTTGCTTCTTCCGCGGCCTTCTTTTTTGCCGCTAAAGCTTTTTTCTCGTCTTCAAATTTTTGTTTTGCCAAAGTAATCAGCTCGTCGACTTTTGCGCCTTTATATTTTGTTTCTTTTGAAGCTTCAAACCATTTCACGGCTTTTTCATAATCGCGTTTAACTTTACCGCTGCCAGTATAATATAAATTTCCGAGAGTATACTGCGCCCTGCCGTAACCGTTTTCAGCGGACTTTGTAAGCCATTTTAAAGCGTTTTCCGCATCCTGCTTGTACGTGTAAACCATGCTGAGTTCGTATTGCGCGCCCCTGTCGCCTTTTTCAGCATCGGATCTAAGCTCCGCAACGTCTTCAGGCGAGTTGGGATTTACCGCCTTCTTTTGAGCAAGCGCTAACCCTGAACCGGTAAAAAATGCCGCCGTAACAAATACGGCAAACAATATGTTTTTCATTTTTTGTCCCTTGCCGTTACTCTAAAACCCGAGATCTATGCTCAAAAATTCTTCCTTATAGTCCGGCCTGACCATTAAATCATCGCAAATATTTTTCATCAGCAAAATATCCACGTACGACGAATCTTTTTCCAAAACCACGGAAAGCAGCTCGGACGCTTTTTTGAAGTATTTTTCTTCATTGGAAGCATATCCCTTTTTTATGTAATAAGGCGCAAGCAAAAAACACGCTTCCCAATTTTTTTGGGCTGCAGACTTTTCAAGGAACTTAACAGCTCTTGCTTTGTCTCCGAAAGTTATGCACGCTTTCGCTATTTCCATAGATTTTTTTCCGCCGTTATCTTCCATGCTTTCGATCTTTTTAAGCCTTGTATCGTCATTCTCGTTCTTTGCTTCAAAAACAGCAAGAACTATTTCGGCGTTTTTATTCCCGTTCTTTACCTCTTGTCTCAGCGCTTCTTTCTGCAATAACATTTCTGAAGTCAGTTTTTGCGTTTGAGCAAAACCGGCGCTTGCAAAACAAAATATG
This sequence comes from Endomicrobiia bacterium, assembly GCA_009776745.1. Lineage (GTDB taxonomy): Bacteria > Elusimicrobiota > Endomicrobiia > Endomicrobiales > Endomicrobiaceae > Endomicrobium_B. Next base: position 2,217 of record WRNH01000060.1, read on the forward strand.
ACAGTCATTGTAAGCAAAATTTTTATTTTCATTTTTCCTCTTGAAAAAAATTTGCAGTGTGGAGTGTTAAGAACGGAGTTAATGCGTTTTCGCTTTGCGAAAACCTATAAACAGGTTTTGTCCAAGCCGAAACACGACAGCTTCACACTCCAAACCTAAACCCCGCGCTCTTATATCAATCCTGCAGTTTCCGGAATACCGGACATAATATTCATGTTCTGCACAGCTTGCCCGCTGGCGCCTTTTACCAGGTTATCTATAACTGAAATTATTATAAGCGTATCGGTCCTTGTGTCAACTTTAAGACTTATTTCGCAGAAATTCGTATTTGCCACATCTTTAATGCCCGGCAAAAAACCTTCGTCAAGAACTTTCACAAAAGGTTTGCTTTTATAAAATTCTTTATACGCCGCGACGCATTCCGCGGTAGTAATTTTCTTTTTAAGTTTTACGTAAATCGTGGAAAGCATGCCTCTTTCAACGGGCATAATGTGCGGCGTAAAAGTAAGCGCGACATCTTCGCCAGACAATTTCGCAAGTTCCTGCTCTATTTCGGGAATATGTCTGTGTCCGCCGGCAATATTGTATGCCCTGAAATTAGGATGTTCTTTCGCAAAATACTCTTCGGTATTTTTGCGTCCCGCGCCGGATATTCCGCTTTTTGCATCAACGATAATTCCGGCAAGATTTATCAAACCGTTCTTAATTGCCGGAGCGCACCCGAGCAAAACCGTGGTCGGATAGCAGCCCGGATTTGCTACAAGCTGCGCCTGTTTTATTGAAAGCTCGTTAAGTTCAGACAGCCCGTAAACCGTTTTCTCTATATAATTTTTTGCCGTGTGATTTACTTTATACCATTTCTCATATACTGCCGGCTCTTTCAGCCTGAAATCGGCGGACAGATCTATGACTTTTATGCCCGCGTCCAAAAGCGGCGGAACAACTTCAAACGCAACGGCATGAGGCAGCGCCAAAAACACGACGTCGCAATCCGCTTTTATTTTATTTGCGTCCAAAGCTTCAACTTTCAAATTTAAATACGCGAAATGGGGATAAACGTCTTTTAATTCTTTTGTTTCGGCCGTACTTCTTCCGTAAAGGCCGGTTATCGCGGCTTGCGGATGTTTTGAAAGAATTTTTAAAAGCTCTTCGCCCGTATACCCCGTTATTCCGACTATTCCGGCTTTGATCATCAAAAACTCCTTTTAACGACAGAGTGAAGATTGAAAAGTGGAGAGTGGAGATATTGTGTTTCGGCTTTGCCGAAACCTATTAATCAGTTTTCGCTTTGCGAAAACACATCATCTTCACTTTTCACTCTTAACTCTTCACTCTTTTTTATTATAGATGACGAGAAGGTGAGAGTATCACGACAAACGCATCCTCCCATCTTCTAATTTCGGGTAAACCAAAACCACGAATTCTCCTAAAATTTCTTTTCTTGATTTTATATTCTCAAGCGTTTCTTTAATGCTGCCCCTTATAAACTCTTCAAATTTTTTTGTCAGTTCCCGTGCAAGACAAATTTCTGCACTTTCTCCAAAAACTTCCGCGCACATTTCAACGGTTTTCAAAATTCTGTGCGGCGACTCGTAAAACACTATAGTTTTGCCAAGTTCAGCGCATTTTGCAAGTTCTTTTTTCATTTTGCCGGGTTTTCTCTTTAAAAAACCGCAGAAAACAAATCCGTCGGTAGGAAGCCCCGAGCCGACCAAAGCCGTTATCACTGCGCTTGCCCCGGGAAGAGATTCAACTTTTATATTTTTATCGACCGCTTCTTTTACCAGAATGTATCCGGGATCCGAAACCGCCGGAGTGCCGCCGTCAGAAATTAAAGCGACTTTTTTTCCGTTCAAAAGTTTATCAATGATTTGCGGCATTCGATACTGCTGGTTGTAAGAGTAAAAACTCACGAGCGGTTTGGATATTTCAAAATGAGTAAGCAGCTTAAGGCTTTGCCTTGTATCTTCGCAGGCTATCATATCGCACTCTTTAAGAACGCGCAGAGCCCTTAATGTTATATCTTCAAGATTGCCTATCGGTGTTGGTACTATATATAAAACGCCGCTCATATTTTAAAAGACAATGAGTAGTTGTTGTGCAGGACTTACCATAAAAAGTAAAAGGCGTGCGTTTTGCCGTTAATATTTTATATTTTTATATGCCTTTCCGACGCACTCAAACCTACCCGCTATTGCTTTACTCACTGCTGTCAATTCAGGCTTTCTTCTTTCAGAATTTTCACGAACACATCAATCACCTGCGGATCAAACTGCGTGCCGGAACCTTTTTTAAGCTCTGCAACGGCAAAATCCTTGGATAATGCTTTTCTGTAGGGACGGTTCGAAGTCATCGCGTCGTAAGCGTCTATCACGGCAACTATGCGCGAACCCAAAGGGATCTCTTCGCCTGCCAACCCTTCGGGATAACCGTTTCCGTCATACCATTCCTGATGATATAAAACCATAGGAGCAACGGGCGCAAGAAACGTTACGGGAGAAATTATTTTATTTCCTATGATCGGATGTTTCTTAATAATATCGACTTCTTCTGAAGTAAGCCTTCCGGGTTTTCTTAATATGTGTTCTTCTATGCCGATTTTTCCTATATCGTGCATCAATGCCGCATATTCTACATGCCTTACTATCGCCTGCGGCAAATGCATTTTTTCCGCTATCAGCTTCGCGTATTGCCTTGCTCTGTCGGCATGGTCATAAGTATAAGAATCTTTCGCGTCGATAACCCTCGCGAGGGTCTGTATCATTTCAAAATAAAAATCCTGAAGATTATTGAAGAGCTCAATATTTTCAAGCGTCATCGCAGCCTGATCCGCCAAAATCGTCAACAGCCTTACGTCCCTGTCTTCAAAACTGTTGACTTCGCGCGAAGCATTGACGTTTAACACTCCGACAACCGTGTTTTTTACTCTGAGAGGCACGGAAATAAAAGATTTGGACGTGTATCTGTCGCCGCTGTTATGTCTTGAAAATCTTATATCGTTTTCTATATTTTCAACAAAAATAGGTTTGCATGTCTGTGCGACTTTTCCGGCTATGCCTTCGCCGACTTTTATCCGCACGGCTGCAGCCACGTCCGGAGGAAGGCCTCTTGAAGCCGCAATATACAGCTCATTGTCAGCCTGGTCTATAAGCATAACGGAACCGGCTTCGGAATGTATAAGCCTGCACGCAACGTCTATTACGGACTGCGTAAGCTCTTTTTTGCTCATTATGCCGGTTGCCGACATTCCGAATTCATGCAAACCTGCAAGCATAACCAAAAGATTATCAAGGTCCATGGAATTTGACTGAAGCTTGTTTTCAAACTCCGCGATCCTTTCTTTATAGCGCTCTTCGTTTATTTTTGTTTTGCGGCGGGTTTTGTCGACCCAAATCCACAAAACTACAAAAAGAATGCACAAAATAATATAACTTGTTTCATAAACCACTGTTAAATCCCCTTTTTAACGGCAATGAGCAGGGGCATCTCTAAAAACCTGTATTTTCAGTGTCATCATTGCGGCCCCAGAGCCGCAATCTCGTCGTAAACCATAGATTGCGGGTCAAGCCCGCAATGACAAAAGCGGGGTTTTTAGAGAGACCCGATTAGTAGTTGCCGCGCGCGGGGCAAAGCCATGCTATTAATAGGCACGCGTTCCGCGCACTTTATAATTATTTACTCATTACGGGTACCTCTAAAAAACCCCTGTTTGTCATCCCGAGTGTCTCTATCGGGAATCCACGTTGCTTTTTTCGACGACTATGGCAAACATGGATACCCGTTTTCACGGGAATGACATGGTGTAGACAGGGTTTTTAGAGGTACCCTTACTAGGGGTGTGTTGACACACCCTAATTACTCATTGCCTTCTATCTATATATTCTGTAATTAATTTTTGGGAAAATATTGTTTTTGCTTTCCAAATCCCCAAGATAAAATTCATCAATGGAATTGCCGGTTATCTGCCCGTAAAGATTCATAAAGTTTACAATATGATCCCTTGTGCGTTTTTCGGCATACTCCACCATTGTTCCCGTAGTCATTATAAAAGCCCAATCGGACGATTGCGCAAGAAGCAGTTCTCTCGCGGACTGGTTTAAAGCTCTTTCCAGAACGCCCGAAGCGTCCGGAAATTTTTCGGCAAGTTCAGCCATTCTTTCGGCGGCTTTGTGAAGATGCCTGTAAATATAATCGTTCGATCCGTTAAGCCAAACCTCGTAATATCCTTTATCTCCCCACGACGAAGCCGCAGGGGTTATAACCTGATTCACCGGAAATTTGTCAAGATATTCCACCGGCGTAATAGGTTTTATTATATCCTGATCGTGATGCATTTTTCTGAAAAGAAAATTAATGAACTCCGGTCCTTCAAACCACCAATGCCCGAAAAGTTCCGCGTCATACATCGACGTAACCAACGGCGGCCTGCCCAAAATTTCGGCAAGATACTCAACTTGTTTTACTCTGTTAAAAAGAAAATTTCCGGCATGTTCGGCCGCTTTATTTTTTGCCCATTCGGGATTATATGCCTGTTTGTCGCTCAATGCGACCTTACCGGTTATTCTGTGATATTTTATTCCTATATTTCTTCTTACGCCGTCGGAATGAAGATACGGTTTTACGTATTCATATTCCAAATCATAGCCTAAATCCCTGTAAAATTCCCTGTAATCCGGATCGCCGGGATAGCCGGATTCGGCGCTCCACACCTGATGCGCGGTTTCCATGTCTCTGGAAAACGCCGCTACGCCGCTCGGGCAGTATACCGGAGCAAACACTCCGAATTTCGGTCTTGGCGTTCCGTACAAAATCCCATGCGCTTCAAGAAAGAAAAATCTTATTCCTTCTTCTTTCAAAATCTTGTCTATTCCGGGATAATATGCGCATTCCGCAAGCCACATCCCGCGCGGAGCGCGCCCAAAATGTCTTTCATAGTCGTCAACAGCCGCCCTTATTTGAGCCCGCTGCGCTTTTTCATTGTTCATAAGCGGCAGAAAACCGTGCGTCGCACAGCATGTTATAATTTCTAACTTCCCCATATCCTGCAGATTTTTAAAACCCGTCAGAATATTGCCGTTATATTTTTCCCAAAGACGCCTGCACTCTTTAAAATGCCTGTCATACATTTGAGCCGCGGGCTGAAACTCCGGCAGAGCCCGCGTGCGCCACAGTTCTTTTTCGGCAAACTCAATATATTTATTCAATCTTTCATAATATCTGGACTGCAAAAGAGAGTCGGCAAGCATATTGGCAAGCGACGGCGTAATCGTCATTGTTAACCTGAAATCTACTCCGTCCTCTACAAATTTTTCAAAAACCGATAACAGCGGAAGGTAAGTTTCGGTGACAGCTTCATAAAACCAGTCTTCTTCCAAAAAGTCCGGGTATTCGGGATGTCTGACGTACGGAAGATGAGCATGCAGCTGTAAGCACCAATATCCTTTAGGATCCATTTTTTCCCCTATAATCAAATTATGAATTTTAAAATTCGCCTTATTTAACGATCAAAAAACACGGCATCCCGGTCAAGAGACTCGGGGATGATACGGCAAACCGCGTCATTTTGTTTCTTTTTGAACGTTAAATGTTATCTGTTTTTTCATCGTTCCGTCTGAGGACGTTGCCTCTATAGGATAGCTCTGCTGTCCGTCGGGAAGGTAAAATCTTAAAGTAAACGACCCGTCCGCAGCCAAAGGCACGTTTTTGCCTTGTACGGTAAGGGTCGCGTCGGGTTCCGTAGCTCCGTAAACTATTATTTCCGTATCGGCTTTGAGCCAGAAAGATTTTTCTTTTGAAACGCCGGTCTTATCCGAAAACTCTCCGCGCTTAAAAGATGAACTTGCCCCTCCCAGAACGCCGCTCGTCGGAAGCTTTGTAAGTTCCTCCCAACGCTCGCGCATAAGTTTTACTAAATCGTAAGAGCTTTGCCCTATGTGTCCCGCTCCGGAAATTCTGAGAAGTTTTTCAAACTCAAGCTGCAAAAGAGCCCATTGTTCGTCCGTAACATTTGAAACGCCGTGTCTTGGCATCGCCACAGAATTTGTTCTGGCAACGGTAATAAATTCGCCATTTTTTAGCGTATATCCGACGTCAACGCACCATGAACGGTTAAACTCTCCCGCGTTTATGTACCAGCTCATTGCATTAGGATTTACGAAAATATCAAAAAATTTATTCGCGTTGGAACCGTCAAAATCAATATCGGTAACATCGTATACTCTTATGGTAAGACTGGCAGGATCAAAATCCCGGCCGTATTTGCTTTTGATTTGCTCAACGGTGTTCTGATTGATTTCCCAGTACACATATATCCATATGGGATCTCTCGGAAGCATAACTGCTTTGGTATCGCCGTAATTTGAAGGAAATCCCGATTGATTTTTTTTGCTGCTTTTATTTGCGCCTTGCATTTTTGAGCTTAAATTCTCGCCCATAACATACTCCTCCGAATTATTATTTTTTTCATTAACATACTGATTTTTCATATAGATTTTATATTTTTTGTTACCCTAAGTCAATTATTTTTTTTGACAAATTTTTCAAAATTTGGTTACAATTATAGCCATGAACGAAGAAAAGCTTTCATTATTAAAACTTGCTCTGGCTGCGGATATCGGTTCTACGCGTCTGTTTACGCTGCTGGGAACATTCGGAAAAGCGAGAAATGTCCTCAATGCTTCAAAAGGAGAACTTATTCATCTCGGGGGAGTCAGCGAAAAAACCGCGGAGTCGATTATCATAATAAAAGATTCCGGCAAAGCCGAAAAAGAACTTGTCACTGCGGAAAATAACAATATCGACGTCGTTTTGTTTAATGATGAAAACTATCCGGAACCTTTAAAAAATTATCCGGACATGCCGATAGTTTTGTATATAAAGGGCGCTATCCTTGAAAAAGATTATACATCGCTTTCAATAGTAGGTTCTAGACAAGCCACAAATTACGGAAAATCGGTAACCGCGGATTTTGCGGGATATTTCATAAGGAAAGGAATAACCGTAGTATCCGGACTTGCCAGAGGAATCGATACCGAAGCGCATAAAGCCGCGATACAAAATAAAGGTAGGACCATTGCCGTATTGGGCAACGGACTTCTTGTTAATTATCCTCCGGAAAACATGATTTTGCAGGCAAAAATTCCGGAAAACGGCGCGGTTATAAGCGAATATCCTCTTACGAAGCAGCCGGATAAGAGTTCATTTCCAAGAAGAAACAGAATAATTTCGGCGTTTTCCAAAGCCACGCTCATTGTTGAAGCAGCGCTGCAAAGCGGAGCATTGATAACGGCAAAATGCAGCGCGGAATACGGAAAAGATGTTTTTGTCGTCCCCGGAAGCATATATTCGGATTTTTCAAAAGGCACAAATATGCTTATCAGAGAGGGAGCCATGCTGGCTTTAAGCCCTGAAGATATGGTAAATCAGGCTCCTTATTTTGATATTCCGGAAGAAGAACAAAAAGCGCAGCAGCCGGAACTTTTAGATTTTCTTAATGAAAACGAAGTGGCAGTGCTGAATTTAATATCCGAACATGACGAAGGCATACATTCGGATGAAATCGCTCTAAAATTAAATATTGACATTTCGCATATTGCCGCCATAATTTTAAAACTTGAAATAAACGATTTGATAAGATCAATGCCCGGACAGTTGTATGTCAGAGTACGGTAAAGACAATGCATTGAGGCATAGATGCACGGACGCATGGCACGGCATGACGCGGCAAGCGCGGCTGTTCTGCACATTCGCGCATCTATGCCTCTTCAAAAAAGGAATAAACAATGCCAAAATATCTCGTAATAGTTGAGTCGCCCGCTAAAGAAAAAACAATATCCAAAATATTGGGCAGGGATTATACCGTAAAAAGCTCTTACGGCCATATCAGAGATCTGCCCAAAAGCAAGATCGGAATCGACATTGAACGCGATTTTGAGCCCACATATATTAATGTGGCAAAAGCAAAAAAACTTATCTCCGACCTCAAAAAAAGCGCAGGCGCCTGCGACAAAGTTTATCTCGCGACCGACTTTGACCGCGAGGGAGAAGCGATCGCGTGGCATCTTAAAGAAGCTTTGGATCTAAAAGACGCAAAAACCGCAAGGATAACGTTTCACGAAATCACGCCGGAAGCTATCAAAGACGCGGTCGCAAATCCGCGCGCTTTGGATATGGGGCTTGTCGACAGCCAGCAGGCAAGAAGAATTCTTGACAGGCTTGTAGGTTATAAACTTTCCCCTCTTTTGTGGAAAAAAATAAAAATAGGTTTATCCGCCGGCAGAGTGCAGTCCGTCGCGGTAATGATCATATGCGACAGAGAAGAAGAAATCAAAAATTTCATTCCGGCAGAATATTGGAGCATTGACGCGGAACTTTTAAAAAAAGAAGATCCGGCAATGCCTTTCAAAGCTTCTCTTGCTTCGAAAAACGGCGTAAAATTTGAAAAACTTTCGATAAAAGATAAAGCTCATGCCGACGGAATATTAAAAGAGCTTAAAGACGCTCAATATACCGTAAAAACGGTAGAGCTGAAGCAGCGCAAACGTTCGCCTTACGGACCGTACACAACCTCAACGATGCAGCAGGACGCTTCAAGACGGCTGGGTTTTTCAGCTTCAAAAACAATGATGGTCGCCCAGAGACTTTACGAAGGCATAAATACCGGCGGAGATTCTTCCGCAGGTTTGATAACATACATGAGGACCGACTCTTTAAACATTGCAAAAAGCGTGCAAGCCGAAACTTTAAATTTTTTGGGCGCGCAGTTCGGCCGGGATTTTGTTCCGCAAACTCCTAGATTTTACAGGACAAAATCAAAAGGCGCGCAGGAAGCGCACGAAGCGATAAGGCCGACTTCTCCACGCAGAATGCCGTTATCGATAAAACAGCATTTATCAAATGATGAATTTAAACTTTACGATTTGATCTGGAAAAGATTTATCGCAAGCCAGATGACGGACGCCGTTTACAATACCGTCGGCGCCGATATAGCGGCAAACGATTATATTTTCAGAGCGTCGGGCAGCACGCTTGCTTTTGAAGGTTTTTTAAAAGTTTACAATATTGAAGAAGATGAAAAGGAATCTAAGCTTCCCGAATTAAAAGAGGGCGAAAGCCTTAATTTAAAAGCTTTGCTTCCCGAACAGCATTTTACAGAACCGCCTCCGCGCTACAATGAAGCCAGCCTTATTAAAGCTTTGGAAGAACACGGCATCGGAAGGCCTTCGACTTATGCTCCGACCATCAAAACTATTCTGGACAGATTATATGTCCGCCTTGACGGAAAAAAATTCGTTCCGACAAATTTGGGCATCGTTGTAAACGACGTTCTCAAAAAACATTTCGGAAATATCGTCAATGTCGAATTTACCGCGGGAATCGAAGAAAAACTCGATGCAATATCCGACGAAAAAACGCCGTGGCAAAATATTATAAAAGAATTTTATGCGCCTTTTGAAACAGATTTGGCGGAAGCCGAAAAGAATCTTGAAAGGCAAAAAGTCGAACCGCAGAAATCCGACGAAATCTGTCCCAACTGCGGAAAACCCATGGTCATAAGAGATTCGAGGATCGGACAATTTTTAGGCTGTTCCGGATATCCCGAATGCAAAACGACAATGAGGCTGGGCAAAGACGGAAAAGCCGCGTCCGAAGCCGAAGAAACCGATATGAAATGCGACAAATGCCAAAGTCCTTTGATAAAAAAAGCGGGGTTCAGAGGAAAACTTTATCTCGCATGCAAAAATTATCCGGAATGTAAAACCACGTATAATATAGACAAAAACGGAAACAAAGTTTTAAAGCCCGAACCTGAAAAGACCGACATAAAATGCGAAAGATGCGGTTCAATGATGTTAAAGAGAATAAGCAAAAGAGGCCCTTTCCTTACGTGTTCGGCATTTCCGAAATGCAGGAATTTACAATGGATAAAGACGGAAAAACCTCCAAAAGCGTCCAAAAAAACTCCGGCAAAACCGTCGGTAAAATCACAGACAAAGCCGGCAAAGAAAAGCAAGAGCAAATAAATTCGTTCGGCAGGTATCTTAAAGCGGAAAGAAATTTTTCAGACCACACTTTAAGAGCTTACATTGCCGATATTTCCGATTTTGCTTTTTTTTGTCAAAACAAAAACATAAAATTCGCGCAGGCGGACAAATATACCGTACGTGAATATCTCGGCTTGCTTAGCCAAAAAAATATGAACAAATCTACCCTCGCAAGAAAGTTCGCGGCGCTGCGCGCTTTTTACAGGTTTCTGATAATCAATAATATTATCGAAAGAAGCCCTCTTGAAAATATGTCCGGACCGAAAAAAGAAAAAAAGATTCCCGAGTTTTTGACCGAAGACGAGATGCAAAGCCTTTTTGATCTTCCCGAAATAAAACTGCGCGACAGGGCTATGATAGAAATCCTTTACTCCTGCGGACTCAGAATTGAAGAACTGATGAGTTTGAACATCAATAATATAGATTTTTTCGGAAATACGATAAAAGTGAGAGGCAAAGGCGATAAAGAAAGAATCGTTCCGGCCGGAGACAAATGTCTCTCGGTAATGATGGAATATGTGAATGAACGCCGCGCGCAAGGACTGCCTTGCGATATACATTCTCCTGCTTTTTTGGGCAGGCGCGGCAAAAGGCTTGAGCAAAGAACCGCCAGAAGAGTATTGCACAAATGGTTTGTGATTGCGGAACTTAAAAAGAAAGTCAGCCCGCACACTTTAAGGCATACTTTCGCGACGCATATTTTGGACAGAGGCTGCGATTTAAGAAGCGTGCAGGAAATGCTCGGGCATAAAAATCTTTCGACAACGCAGATTTACACGCACGTAACGATAGAAAGCCTTAAAAAAGTTTACGAAAAAGCGCACCCGCGGGCAAAATAAAACGGCAGAGTGAAATTAACGCTTATGAAAAACAAAGACAATGTAATACTCTTAATGGAAGAAACGGGATGCGATCAGGGCGAAGCGGAACTTGCCCTGATACTTTCCGACAATGATCTGGAAAAAGCCATAACAAAAATAGGCATTCTTCTCAAATTTATTACCGCGTTTAAAATAAAATTAATTTTTCCGCAGGACAATGTTTACGGGCTTATGCAGATCGCCGTAAATATGAAAAACGCGGAAATTTTGCGTTTCAGCATGGTGGCTTCGCATAATCCTGCGGTTTACGAAAATTCCGCTTCAATGGACTGGTTTTCTTTTGAAAAAGCGATTTTTTCATACCGCCTTGATACCGGAGCCATGGAAGATTACACGCAAAATATCGAAGAAAAACTTAAAGAGCATATTTCAAAAGAGCTCAAGCGCCTTTCTCTGATCTCAAGCGAAGAAATATCAAATATCATAAAACTGTTTTTCACGCCGACAAACGCAGAAACTGAAATAGTAAGCGAAGAGCTTACGCTGACGCAGTTTAAAAAACTTCCGGATTACGACAAAAGGCAAAACGAAACCTCTTTTACCGGCTATGATTTGGGATTTGTACGGCTGGACGCGGAAATTCTTGAAGATTCAAACGGCAAATCCGCGGGAAAACTTTCCGAAGGAGACATCGTTCTGTCAATGATAAACGACGAGAGAGACATTGCGCATTATCTGGCGCATTTGATAGGAGGCAGAAAAGGCGGCAATATGATACCGCTTCCGGCGATGGTAAAAAAAATCGCGTCAAAAAACGATGATTTTGAAATACACCTTCACTACGCGCCTTCCATAACCGGAGTAGCTAAAATTAAAAACAACAAACTGCTCAAAGTTTTAGAAACCAAAAATCAGCCCTGGTGGCGCAAAATCATGCCGTGGTGATTTGATGACATTGAACGGCAGAGAAAAGATAATAGATAAGAGAGAATAGATACGACAACGGCTACGCGGCAATTACGAATCGACGGCAATAGTTTTTGTTCGTAATTTGTTAATTGCCGTTTTTGTCGTTGCCGTATCTTCACTTTTCACTCTTCACTTTTCACTCTTAATTCTAATGTGGCCGCGGCGTGTCAGGGGGACGGAGCAATTTACCACAAACAGAGTGGTCAATTCCTCCGTCCCCCTGACCCTTAGCCTTTATCGTTAATTGTCTTTACTGCGCATTTTTGAAAGCGCTGTTTTTGCTTTTTGGTGATTCGGGTTTAATCTCAACGTCAGTTCCCACGTGCGTTCCGCTTCCAAATATTTCCCTTGCGCATACAAAACTAATCCTTCATTGTATTTTTTATCGGCTTCCGCTTCGTCTATCTCAGGCTGTTTTTCTTCAACTGCCTGCGGTTCGGGTTCTTTAGGTTTACTTGTTGCTTTTTTCTCTGTTTTCATCGCTTTAGCAAGTTCGTTTGCCGACAGGGTTATATATTCTTTTGCTTTATTATAATATTCTTCCGTCCTTGAAAATTTGTTTTCCGTTACAAACTTCTGTAATGCTTCCATATCTTTAATGCACGCCACCCATTTTGACGCATTATATTTTTCTATCCCCGCGTTTAGCATTTCTTCCGCCTTTGCGTCGATTTCTGCTTCGCGTTCAATAAGCTTTTTAAGGTTGATCATATTGTTTACTTTTTTCATATACTCGCTTATTTCATTGTTTACTCCCGCAAACTCAATATATTTTCCCCATTCCTTTATAGCAGTATTATATTCGGTTTCATAATATGCGCAATATCCTTTGGCATATGCAACTTTAGAAAAATCTGCCTCTTCTCTTGACGCCGCTGTCTTATTCATTTCATCCTGTATCTTTGTATGCAAACGCTTGGGCGGTTCAAAACCAGGATTGGTCACTATCATTTCGGAAAGCATATCCGTCGCTCGCAAATACTCGCCTTTGTTGTATAACTTTTGGGCTTTATTATATTGCTTTTCTGCGTCTTCATTAGGAAGCCTCTTTTTATTTCCAAACATGTATCTTACGCCCGCATTACCGTACAAATTTTCATATCTTTCGCCGGTATAATATTTAGCATTCGCAAATATTTTCCAATTCAGCGCTACTTCAATTTCCGCTCCTGCTCCGATTCCTATCTGCATTTTCCCTTCTTCCGCTCCCCTGCTGTTGAATTCCTCTTCTATCCCGTCAAAACCGCTCCTTATCTCAGACTTTGCCCCTTCTATCATATACTTCCCTTCTATGTTCGCATACCATATCCATATATCTTTTTCATAATCAACTCCCGCTCCGATCCTTGCCGCGCTCCTCAAATAACTCCCGTCTTTTACATCCAAATTATATATATCCGCCCCTCTTTCCTTAAATCCTCCGTACATCGTGTTTT